>QQUJ01000009.1 GCA_008501635.1 Pseudomonadota bacterium | reverse complement strand
TCCAGCAGATGACGAAAATTGAGAATCGTCGTCTCGTCGGGAACCGGCTCACGCCCAAGGTCAATGCCGGCGAAAAGACACATGGAGCGAGATTCATACAACGCTTCCTCGGCGCCTGGATCCGACAAGTTGAACCAGTGTTGGAGGAAGTAGATGCGCAACATCCGTTCCAGTTCAATGGGTGGGCGCCCGTTTCCCGCTTTGGGGTAGTGGGGTTCGATGAGCTCACAAAGCTGATCCCATGGAACCACAGCATCCATCTCCGAGAGAAACTTCTCTCGCCGGGTTGGTTTTCGAAATTGCTCAAATTCCCCCGCGGCAAACGTTTGCTGCTTCATCGTTTTCTACCGGTTCCAAATAATGCGTGTATTGTCGCAAACTTTGGGACTTAATCAGAGATGCCTTAATTGTGGGACAAAACTTTCTTAATGCAGGGCTTGCATATGTCGGGACTGGATATGGCGCTGGTGGTGTTCATCCTAATGATATTTGCCAACTATTTATAACACATATACTGGAGTCTTGAATTGGAAAAACAAAATCTAGCCAGCCGCTCAACATCGACGTTCGTACTTCGTGTGAATTAGCGTGATCGTTAGGTGCCGTTAGCTATGAATCGATTTGCCATCTCTGAGTCCTACGAAGCTGATTGCAGAAGCTCCGGCGAAACACGGATTGGAGAGGTATACCACACTTCAACGAGTTCAGGCGGCGGTGCAACGCTGACGCCGGTGGCGCGTTACTTTGCACATAAACCGGGATATATCGAAAACGTGAATCCACATTGGAGAATCGATTGCTTCGTTCGAAAGCATCGGTTCGCTCGGAACGCGGAACGGATCAGCCGGGATCTCGCTACGGCGTTAGTTAGCAGGGGTCACTGTGAAGAACCAATTTGGCTATCCTGGTATCGAGCGGAGGAGATCAAGGGTGCAGCCTTTGGCGAGGTATTTGAAACCGATTGACCTGGCGCCATACAAGGCGCTACAGCGAACGCGGATAAGCGCGGGCTGCTTTTCTTGGCGCTCCGTCCGCGCCGCCGAGCATGGTCGTCAGGTGTCGCGGAGATAAACTAATGGATGCTGGTCTGCTCGGGGGAATAATTGGTGGTATCGCTGGTGTTGGCGGAGGTGCTATCGGGACCTACTTCAGCATTAAAAGCACCAATGGGCCCCTCGAACGGGCCTTTGCAGTCAAGGTCGCGGCGATCACCTGGGTCGCGGTCATCGTGTTCGTTGTCCTACTCTTGGTGCTTCCACAACCCTATAACTACTTGCTGTGGATACCGTACGGGGTCCTTCTGCCATTGGGTATTATCAAGTTCAATAAAAAGCAGGCGGAGCTGCGCCAACGTGGTGGCGACACCTAACCAGTGCAAGCAGTACGCACGAGAGTTCCTACGGTTTGGGTGACACCGAAGTCAAACGACGAAAGAGGTGTCCGGTACCAAAAAGAAATCAACACCGTAAGCCGTGGCGCTACTCGGAGGCCTTCAAGGCCAAGGCAGTTCAACCGAGCTTGATGGATGGTGTCCAGGTGCAGGAAGTAGCGTGAACACTGGACATACACCTGTTCATGCTGTCACGGCGGCGCAAAGAATACCGGGAAGGAAGGATTGTGGCCGACAAGCGGAAGAAGGTCGTCTCGGCCCGGGTGGAAATGAGTGAACATGACCGCATCAGGCAGTTGGAGAAGGAAAACACCCGGCTGCGTCAGGAGAACGACCTCCTGAAAAAGGGGCAACGGTTGCTCGCGGAGGAACATCAGAGCGGTATCGATTCATCGCGGGAACCCGAGAAATAGGGTGAAGTGCCTTTGCAGCTCGCTGGGTGTCTCGCGAAGCGGATTCTCCGCGTGGAGTCGACGAGTTGAGTCGGAGCGGAGCAAGGAGGCCGGCGGTTGAAGGAAAAGATCGCGTCGACCCATGAGGGGAGCCGGGGTACCTACGGGAGTCATCGCGTTCACGCAGTCCGGAAGAAGCACGGTATCCGTGCAAGCGTGAATCGCCCAGGCTGTTGTATGCTGTATCGACAACACCCACATGGAGTCATTCTTCCACACCCTTAAGGCGGACCTGACGCGCGGTCGCCAGTTTTTTGGCGTCTACCACTTGCGTTCAGCCCCGAACAGTTGCATAAACCATTTCTACAACCACAAGCGGTTGCATTCGGGGATCGGTTACGTTCCTCCGGCCGTTTACAAAGCAATGGCAGCCTAGATGAGAGCGTGTCCATTATTTCGGGGGAGGATCACGCAAACTATGCCGCGCTTCGTTTGCGCCGCACAGCATAAACGTTAGAGGAATACAAGATGCCGTGGACGTACAACTATAGTCCAACACTGCAAATTGTCGAGGTCTTCTACGTAGGTCGTACTACCGCGTATGACTTAAAGGAATCAACCTCCGAGCTCATTGCTCTGGAGAAAGAGAAGGGTGTCAATAGATTCCTTATCGATACTTCAGAAATGGAGTTTGTCGCATCAATGATAGATATCCTAGACCTGCCAGAAAAGCAGTACATAGAGGAAGAGGCGGACAGGAGTGGTCGCATAGCGCTCATCATGCCCACCTCATTGAGGACCAAAGAGGCTGTGGAGTTCTATGAAACAGCGTGCAAGAACAGGGGATGGAATGTGCAGACATTCTTGGAACGTGAAGAGGCGGTTAGGTGGTTAACAGATGACAAATCCTCTAACAAGACGGATTCTGGCGACGGCTCTTAGCCACGCCTGATCTGCATCGTGATAAACAATCGGTGACAGACTACGGTTTATAAATTCGGTTGCCACTGAGCACGAAAAACTGTGGTCCGTTCCCGGTTATGTACTTGCGGGTTAAATTCAGGAGCTTCCTATAATGTTTTTGAATCTCATATTCTGAGAGTATGACTCTAGATGATCTGGGCAGTGATATTTGTGCTGGTGGTGTTCGCGATGCTCGTTGTGCTCCGCTTGATCACCTGGCGGGCGCTGCGGCTGGCGCGGCGTTTTTTCGGCAAGACAGCCATGATCGCCAGGCACGCACGGAATCGAGATGATGTCTCGGCGTTGGGCTCGCGGTTCAAGACGACCTTTCCGCAGATAACAGGTTTACTTCAGAGCAGGCTGACACCGAATCGGTTCACCGGCCTTCCCCTGACACTTATTTTGATTGCGGCGTTCTACCTTGCTGCCTTGCTTGGCGGGCTGGTGGAGGAGCTTTTCGAGGCAGACGAGCTGGTGCAGTTTGATCAATGGCTCAATCAGCAACTGGCTGCGATTCGCATAGATGGAGTGATCGCCCTGTTTTCCTGGATTACTGATCTCGGTGGATCGGCTGCTCTGGCTGCGGTGGCATTTGTGACGACGGGGCTGTTGTGGGTGTATGGCCACGGTTACATGATCGCCCCGTTATGGCTGAGCCTGCTCGGATCACAGATTACCACCTATACAGGAAAGTACGTGATTGCACGACCGCGCCCGGAGTTTGTCACGGAAGTTGTGGCAGCAACACCTTCATTTCCCAGTGGCCATGCGACCAGCGCCATGGCTGTGTATGGCTTTGTTGCCTACATCATTGCCAGCAACCTTACAGATGCGCGGCCACGGTTCGAGGTGATTTATTGGGCTGCTGTCCTTATCGGCCTGGTTGGCTTCAGTCGCCTGCTGCTGAGCGTGCACTACGCGAGTGACGTCGCGGCAGGGTTCCTTGTTGGTGGCTTCTGGCTCCTGCTGGGTTTTGCCCTCGCCGGGTACATGCGCCGCCGGTATCAAAAAGGTGGAAATAAAGAGGACACCACTCTTTTTTGCATCAAGCACAAACCTTGAGATTGAAATAAAAGGGTCGTAAGAATCACAAACTCTACATAGACATTGACGAAAAAACTGAAAAAATCGAATTAGAGAGCAATCACTCGTCATTAATATAAAAGGAACCAGTGTGAAAGAAGAACGCGATATCGAAAAAGATTATTCAACATCCGAATTTGTAGCTAAACTTCGTCGTCTGGCGGACGCTTTAGAAAGCGGAGAAAAATTTGAAATACAGATCGCAAATGAAAGAATATATGTTCCGGTAAGAGCTAAGGCATCTCTGATTAAGTCCCAAAGTTTGCGACAATACACGCATTATTTGGAACCGGTAGAAAACGATGAAACAGCAAACGTTTGCCGCGGGGGAATTTGAGCAATTTCGAAAACCAACCCGGCGAGAGAAGTTTCTCTCGGAGATGGATGCTGTGGTTCCATGGGATCAGCTTTGTGAGCTCATCAAACCCCACTACCCCAAAGCGGGAAACGGGCGCCCACCCATTGAACTGGAACGGATGTTGCGCATCTACTTCCTCCAACACTGGTTCAACCTGTCGGATCCAGGCGCCGAGGAAGCGTTGTATGAATCTCGCTCCATGTGTCTTTTCGCCGGCATTGACCTTGGGCGTGAGCCGGTTCCCGACGAGACGACGATTCTCAATTTTCGTCATCTGCTGGA
>QQUJ01000008.1 GCA_008501635.1 Pseudomonadota bacterium | reverse complement strand
TCCAGCAGATGACGAAAATTGAGAATCGTCGTCTCGTCGGGAACCGGCTCACGCCCAAGGTCAATGCCGGCGAAAAGACACATGGAGCGAGATTCATACAACGCTTCCTCGGCGCCTGGATCCGACAGGTTGAACCAGTGTTGGAGGAAGTAGATGCGCAACATCCGTTCCAGTTCAATGGGGGGGCGCCCGTTTCCCGCTTTGGGGTAGTGGGGTTCGATGAGCTCACAAAGCTGATCCCATGGAACCACAGCATCCATCTCCGAGAGAAACTTCTCTCGCCGGGTTGGTTTTCGAAATTGCTCAAATTCCCCCGCGGCAAATGTTTGCTGTTTCATCGTTTTCTACCGGTTCCAAATAATGCGTGTATTGTCGCAAACTTTGGGACTTAATCAGAGATGCCTTAGTTTTTGAACGACTGTCATTGCGAGTCGGTACGTAAGCTGCCATTACCGTCAAGTGGACCGTTCGGAAGCAGGTTCTCTGGCGTTCTCGTAGAACGAGACCGGGTTCATTTTCCCGGTGATTCGTGTTCGCCCAGCAAGTGGCCTGATAGGCTCAACTCCCCACATCAAACGTGGCTCACTTCCAGGGCTACGCTCAAGAGGGCTTGAGCAAGGATGGGTCCTATCCCTCCGCTCACATATCCAATCCGCTCATTCCGGGCCTGCGAATGTCCAGGACCAGACAACCTCGGGGGCCGCTGCGACAGGCACGGAGTCCGCCTAGCTCGCCTCACGGCCGCGTCTGCCGTGAAACCATTCCCGCATCGACTGAATGGCATAGTAGAGCGCGGGGATGACAAAAAGGCCGATCAGCGTCGCGCCGAGCATGCCGCCGATGACGGTCACGCCGATGGCATTCTGCGCACCCGCCCCCGCCCCGGTGGAAAGGGTCAGTGGCAATACGCCGGAGATGAATGAGAGCGCGGTCATCAGAACTGCACGGAACCGCGCCCTGGCCCCGTTCGCAGCCGCCTCGCGCGGCGACTGGCCCTCTTCCGAGCGCTCCCTGGCGAATTCCACGATCAGGATCGCGTTTTTTGCCGCAAGGCCTATCAACAGCACAAGACCGATCTGGACATACAGGCTTGTTGGCATGCCCAGCAGAAACACCGCGAGCAGCGCGCCAAACGCCGCCGTGCCGAGCGACAGGATGATTGCCACCGGCAGCATCCAGCTCTCGTAGAGCGCGACGAGAAAGAGGTACGCGAAGAGCAGCGCCATGCCGAAGATCACCACTTCGCTCCCGCTGGTCTGCGACTCCTGCAAGGTCAGACCGGACCAGGCGACGTCGTAGCCGTCCGGCAGCGTTTCCGAAGCGATGCGCTGGATCGCATCCATCGCTACCCTGGTGCTGAATCCGGGGGCGACCAGGCCGTTGACCTGCGCCGACTCATAGAGGTTGTAGCGTTGGACGGTGTAAGGACCCAGGTCGTCGCGTAGGGTGATCACGTTCTCGATTGGGACCATGCGGCCCTGTTTGTTGCGCACGCTGAGGGCCAGAATGTCCGCGGCCGTGGCGCGATAGGGCGCGTCGGCGGACATCCGGACCTGAAACACCCGCCCGCCGAAGTTGAAATCATTGATGTAGCGGGCGCTGAAATGGGCGCCGATGGTGTCGTAGATGTCGCTGATGCTAAGGCCCAGACGTTCGGCGCGGAGGCGGTCCACCTCGACATAGAGCTGTGGCACGGAGGCCGAGTAGGTCGAGTTCAGCCCGGCGATCGCGGGATCCTGGTTGGCAGCGCCGACGAGCGCGGCCAACGCCGAGGCTACCTCCTGAGGTGATTGTCCCTCGAGCGCCTGCAGCCGCATATCGAGCCCGCCCACGACGCCGACACCCGGAATTGCCGGAGGTGCGAATACGCCGATGATCGCGCCGGGAATGGTCGAGAATTGCCTGTTCAGCTGACCGGCCAGAGCGCCGACCCGCAACCCGGGCGAGGTCCGCTCTTCCCAGGGGTCGAGCGCAACCACCACCATTCCGCCATTGGGCACCAGCGTGCCCTGGAGGATCGAGAAACCGGCAACCGAGATCGTCTGGTCCACGCCGTCCGTTGCATCGAGTGTCGCGGTGATCTGTGCGAGGATTTCCTCGGTCCGTGACAGCGAGGCCGCGTCGGGCAACTGCACGTTGACGAAGAGCGCGCCCTGGTCCTCGTCCGGCAGGAACGTGCCCGGCATTGTGCTAAAGAGCCAGAGCGCACCGGCGAAACAGGCGGCGAGCACGACCAGTGGCACTGGCCAGACCTTGATAATCTCACTGACGCTGCGACTGTAGGCGTCGCGCGTCACTTCGATCATCCGGCCGATAGCGTGCAAAAGCCCACGCCGCGAGCCGCTATCAGGTTTGCGCATCAGCACCGCGGCCAGGGCCGGGCTCAGCGTCAGTGCCACGATGGACGAAACCACAAGTGCCGAACCCACGGTGACCGCAAACTCGCGGTAAAGCTGGCCGTTGATGCCGGGAAGGAAGGCGGTGGGCGTCACCACCGCCAGAAGCACCAGGGTGGTTGAGATGATCGGTGCCGTAATCTGCTCCATCGCGCGCTTCGCGGCATCGCGGCTACTCAACGCCGGTTCATCCTCCATCACGCGCTGGACGTTCTCAACGACCAGGATCGCGTCGTCGACCACCAGACCAATGGCCAGCACCAGGGCAAGCAGCGAGATGATATTGATCGAATATCCCAGCACCAGCAAAACCGCCAGTGCGCCCAGAAGCGACACCGGGATCGCAACCGCCGTGACAACGGTTGCACGCCAGTCACGAAGGAACAGGAACACCACCAGCATCACGATGATGAACGCCTCGACGAGAATTTCCAGGATCAGCGAGATGCTGGAACTGACGAACTTTGTCGCGTCGTAAATGACGCGATATTCCAATCCTGCGGGAAAACGCTCGGCCAGGCCATCCAGTGTTGCGAGCACCGCATCGCGGGTCGTCAGTGCGTTGCCACCGGGTGCCTGGTTAATCTGGATCATCGTAGCTTCAAGCGTACCGACCCGCGCGGTGGCGTCGTAGCTTTGGGCGCCGAGTTCGATTCGGGCGATATCCGAGAGGCGAATAATCGCGCCGCCCGCGCCCTCGCGTATCACGATGTTCTCAAAGGCTTTCTGAGTCGATAGCCGACCCTCTCCGATGATGGTGTACTGTAACGCGACATCCCCGGTGGAGGGAGGTGCACCGACAGTGCCGAGCGAGGCCTGGACGTTCTGGCGCTGAACCGCATTCGACACGTCCGTGGGTGTGATGCCGAGCTTCTCCATCCGTGGCTGTTCGAGCCAGATACGCATAGCGTATTCCGACGTGCCGATGGACGACGCCTCGCCCACGCCGTCCACGCGCACCAGCGGGTCGATCAGCCGTGTGGCAGCGTAGTTCGCGATCTCGAGATCGCTCATGCTGCCGTCGGGCGCGACCAGGGCAATGGCGAGCAGGAAATCGGGCGAACGTGCGCCAACCGTGACGCCCTGCTGCTGCACCTGGGTCGGCAGCTGCGACATGGCGGTCTGCAGGGCGTTCTGCACATCCACCTGCGCGAGGTCAGGATCGGTGCCGACTGCGAAGGTGATCGTCAGCGAATAAAACCCGGCATTGGAGCTCGTCGAGGTCATGTAGAGCATATCGTCGACGCTGTTCACCGCCGCTTCGATCGGGGATGCCACAACTTCGGCGATAGTGGTCGCATCGGCGCCCGGATAGGCGGCCCTGACGCTTATCGTCGGCGGCGTGATGTTCGGATATTGCTGAATCGGCAGGAGTTGCAGCGCAATCGCGCCAACGATCGAGATCAACAGAGAGATGACGATCGCAAAGCGGACCCGCTCGATGAAGAAGTGCGACATCAGTCGCCCTTCCGCGCAGCGGCACCCGGCGTAACCGTCACGCCATCAAAGAGACGCTGGAGCCCCTGAACGACGACAACCTCACCCGCCTCCAGACCGCCGGTGACAGCCCAACCGCCCTGGACCAGCGAGTCGACCTCGATCCGGCGCTGCGCGACGGTGTCGTTCTCGCCAAGGACATAGACATAGCGGCCATCGCGATCCTGGAGTACCGCCGTTTGCGGCACGACAGGGAGCACCGGCGGGTCGGCCGGCCCGACGACAACGTCGACGAACTGGCCGGGGATCAGCAGCCTGTCGGAATTCTTAACGATCAGCCGCACCGGGACGGTGGCAGTGACCGGATCCGCCTCGTTCGCGATGAATTCGATCCGTGCGGGCTCGCTGTAGATCTCGCCATTGGCGAGATCCAGCCGGAAGACCACGTCCGGTACATTGCCATTCGCGATCTCGCGACGGATATCGAGCAGGACACGGTCGGAAATCGAGAAGACGACCCGCACCGGATCGGTATTGACCAGTCGGGCCAACGGACCCGAGGTCGGCCCAACCAGCGCGCCCCGCGAAAAGAGCTCACGCCCTATTTCACCTGCAAAAGGCGCCACAATCTCGACATAACTCAGTTCGATCCGCGCCTTCTCGAGACTGGCCACGGCGATCTCTACGCCGGCCCTGGCCACAGCCTGTGCCGCAACCGCAGCTTCCAGAGTAGACTGCGCGGCAACTTCGCGTTCCCGCAAGCTCTGCTGGCGAGAAAGCTCCTGGTTGGCGTTCAGTAGCTGAGCTTCAGCCTGCGCCAGTCGTGCCTCGGCACCGGCGACCGCAGCCGCATACAGCGCGGACTCGATCCTGAACAGTACATCGCCCCCAGAGACCTGATCACCTGCCTCGAACGCGATCTCGTCAATGAAGCCCTGCACCCGCGCGATGATATCGACTTCCTGGATCGCCTCAACGATTCCGCTGAAGCGATCCGGATCGGAAATCGCCTGCGCCGAGACCTTAGCTACGACGACAGCCGGTGGCGGAGGCCGGCCTTGCGCGGAAACGTTCGCGGCGGACGCTAGAAGCACTATTGCGAACGCGAGCATGGCGTGTATACGAATAGGCATCATGGATCTAACCTTGTCCGGAATACACACGCGTTTGCGCGCAGATGCGAGGGGACGCCTTTCATTACTTTTTTCACGGGATCTCCTGTTTTTCTTGAGGAACCTCACTATTCACTCTATCGGCGACCTTGTTTTAGTCACGCGTTGCAACGATGGCTGTACGCCTGGCCGCTGCCGAGTACAAGGCTATCGCAGCATTCGGCGGTGGACACAACAGCTGCGCCGCCGGGTCGAACCGGTCACCGCCTTGCCGGCGTCAGTCCGATTTGCGGTCACCCTCAGGCTCATCGGTGAGGGTGCCGTTATCTTTACTGATGGCATCGCGCAATAAATCGGATAAACGAATCACCCCTAGCAGACGACGCTGCCCATCGACAACCGGGATGTCCTCGACACGACGGTCCAGGTGCTCCTGGAACAGGTCATGCTGATACAGAATGTCGTCAATATCCTCATCGATTCCGGCACACATCACTTGATCATCCATATGATCAGCCACGCTACCCAATGTGATCCGCTCGATCAGTTCACGCAGGCTGAGCGTGGGGTGCATCTTGGCCAACAGCAGGGTGGCCACATGCCAGAAACCCAGATGCCCGCAGACCTGCCCTTCGGCGTCCAGAACAAACAGATCACGCCCTTCGGGGTCATCCAACAGCAAGCGTGCAGCGTGCTGAAGACTGCAGTCGCCGGCGACGGTCAATGGTTTGACCGGATGAGTTTTGAGCCATTCACTGATCTTCATGTGGACTCCTTACGTTTTGGTGGTTTCAGCAGCCTGACCGAGTTCACCGGCTCTCGACAGCCCAAAACGTGTGGCCACTGCACCAAAGGTTTCGGTCAGCAGCGTGGTGGCGGTGACGATATTGATGATCAGCAGCGCGGAATCCTCAAGGCTTGGCACTCCGGTGAGCATCAGTGCCATACCGATGGCCACACCTCCCTGAGGTAGCATGATCAGGCCCACATTATGGCTGATCACTCGTGGCGCACCCGCAAGTTGCGCGCCGATCATCGCACCGACAATTTGTCCGCCCGCCCTGAGTAGAAAATACAACACAATCAGCCCGGCGTGACTGAACACCACCGCAGGCGCGAAATGCAGCCCGGCAAGGGTGAAGAACAGTACATAGACCACTTCCTGAAGCTGCTCAAGTGGCCGAAACAGGGGCTCGGAATGCGCGCCAGCGAACATTCGGGTGGAAAAACCAAGCGCCATCGCGGCCAGCAGCGGTGAAAAATGCCAGGCGTCAGCCAGCCCGGTGAGCAGGATGATGACACCCAGCAAGGCCACCAGCTTTAACTCCTGCTCTGGCAGGTAGCGAGCGCCGCGCTCTAACACATAGCCGCCAGCCGTCCCCAGGCCGATTGCCGCAACGATTTCCCAGATGACCATTGGAATCGCGGAGACAAAACCGGTGCTTTCAATGGCTGCCAGTACCAGCGAGAAAATCACCAGCGCCAGCGCATCGTCAAGCGCGACCATGGCCAGCAGCGCAGTGGTGAGCGGGCCGGTGGCCCGATATTGGTGAATAATGGCCATAATGGCGCCGGGAGCGGTGGTGGTGGCAATCGCGGCAAGCAGTAAGGCCAGCGTCCAGGCGGGCACATCGGCAACGGTTGTGCCCAAGAGCGTAAAGCCTACCAACACTGCCACAAAGCTACCGCTGACCTTGCCCAGTGTGGCGCTGACGATCATCCAGCCGAGTTGGCGCAACTGCGAGATGGTGGCAGCCCCGCCGATCAGATAAGCGATGATTCCGAGGGTGACGGCAACAATCGACTGGGTCCATTCGTTGGCTTCAATCCCTAACGGGCCACCCAGAAAATCGGGTGCGAACAGTACGCCTGCGAGTATGTACCCGACCACGCGGGGCACATGAAAGAGGTAGCTGCCCAGTACGCCGAGCATCAGCCCGGTGATCATCAGCGAGCCGATCAGCAAGATTTCCACGTAACCGCCATCATCTTGAGTTGTTGGATGTTATGTTGATCGTGAATGGGTAATTGCCAAGGCCACGAGTCACCTAGCGAGCGTACCACCGCTGATGCGCTCATTTCAGAAGCTGTCGATGTCGAAGGTGGTGCACCGAGGCGACCCCATCATCTCTGGTTGAGCCACGCTGTCAGCCTGATTGAAAATTGAAGAAAGTTGTGGGCTACTTATTTAATTAGAACCTATCTCAGAATCACGAGCGGCCGGCCCTTCGGGTTGGCCCCAGAGGTGCGCTGGCGGTGTTCTCGACTTGCCAATAGCGTTGCTATTGGCTGCGCCTTCGGGCCTACCCAGCGCACCTCTGGGGGTCAACACAGCACGCGCGGGATTCTGAGATAGGCTCTAACCCATCATAAGGGCACGGCCCTGTTCAATTCATTGTTGAGAAATCAGGACTCGATGGCCCGGTCTTTGCGGGAATAGTGATGTCCGGGATTTTTCCACGCCCGAACCAGCTCCGTAATGCCAGCCTTCTTGATAATCTGCTGCGTGGCCTGCAAAGCATCGGCAATCACTTTCTCTTCATCGATCCTGGTGGAGCGCCCCTCAGAAACGATATGTTGCCCATCGACCACAACGTGGCAGACGTCAGAACCACGCACAGAACTGGTCAGGCAGCAGACCGCTCTGGTAGCGGGCTGGTTGTGGGGACCGCGTAAATCGACAGAAATAAAATCGGCTAATGCACCTGCTTTCAACACCCCGACATTCTTTCTCAACATTTGTCCACCGTTACGACAAGCGAGGTCCAGCATGAGTTCAGCACTTGTAGACTCAGCATCGTATTCACGCAAATGTTGCAGCATCTGTGCTGACTTCATCGACTCAAACATGTCCTGACCCGCCACCGCGACACCGTCGGTGCCTAGGGTAACATTCACTCCGGCGCGCAGTAGCGGCCCCAGCTTTATGATTCCCGATGCCAGAAACTGATTGGAGACAGGGTTATGAATAATCGTGGATTTCGCATTACCCAGTAGTTCGATTTCTTCTTCATCCAGCCAGATGCCATGCGCAAAAGTTGTTCTGTCACTGAGGATGCCGTTGTCGTGCAACCACTTAACCGGTCGCTGGCCGTGAATCGATTCGTGGATTTCAACCTCAAATTTGGATTCACTCAGATGAGAATGCCAGCTGACATCATAGCGTTCTGCCAACTCCAGGCAGGCCTGCATCAACTCTTTGTCGAGATAGACGACATTTTCAGGCGTGGGCCAGATTTGCACCAAACTGCTGGCCGGTTGCTGCTTTAAACAAGCCTCAGTAATTTCAAGCTCTTCTTTTACACTGTATCTGAAGAGCCGCTCATCACTGTTCATGCGCCGCCCTCCCTCAACCATCGGGCCGAATGTACCGCGCGCAACCGCGCCGCGAATACCAACACGCTCCATGGTTTTTGCGACCGCGATAGTGGTTGCTTCATCCACTGGCCCATAGTGATTATCAACCACTGACGTGGTGCCGGAAAGCGCCGAGTTCAGCGCAGATAATTCAACCGCTGCCAGAGCGTTTTTTGCATCCAGCGCGGCTGCCAGCGGCAGCATGAAGTTCGACAACCATGGCAGTAAAGACATGCCATCACCCAGGGTTCTGCCTAAGAGCTGAAACTGATGGCTGTGAGCATCAATTAAACCCGGCATTATCAAAGTGCCAGAACAATCAACGGTGTGTTTAACTTTTCCACAGCTTGCGGCTACCTCAGCGGCAGGTCCGATGGCGGTGATGCTGTTGCCAACAACGGCAATCGCACCGTTACGAATCACCGGTTGATCTTCATTTAAGGTATACAGGTCTGCCCCGGTAAACAGTAGGTCGACATTATCTAGCATGGCTATTTACCCTCTTAAATAGTGACTTCTGCTCTGTCTTTAGCATTTTTTTCCGAAGGGAAAGACTCTTTGGTCAACAGGGCGGCGACAACTCCGATAGCAACCGCATAAACCAGCAACATCATGGCTGATTGAAAATCAGCGACAGTAGGGGCAGCGGCATCGATACCCGTTGTGCCGACGAGTGTGGCCCAGATACCGGCGCCGGAAAGTGCCAGCCCCGGTATTGCCATCAAAACACCCGTCCAGAAAAACTGCATGGTATTGACAAATGCGCTGGAGGTGCCGACCAGTGATTCAGGAACCAGGCTGCCGGCGATTGGGTAATTCATCGCGGTACTCGCCGCAAACAAACCAATGAAGAAGAAGGTCGTCTTGCTGGCCATGGACGGATCAAGAATGACGTAAGCGAGCAGCGCAGCATGGAAAATGGCAGGGATCACCGCCAGGGGCTTGTTCCTTTTTATCCGCTCAGAAGTCCACACCCACAAGGGCGCGCCAAACAACAAACCCAGAAAAGCAAAGCTGGAAATGGCAACGGCTTCAAAAACAGTCATGCCGGTTTCGGCCAAAAAAATCGGGCCCCATACAAGGCTGACGCTGAGGTGCACGCCGAAGGTCATACCAGCATGAACCGAGTTGAGCCACAGGTGGGGGCGCACCACAATATGCCTCAGGGATTTCAATACCTCGCTCAAAAGCTGTTTTGTACCTGTCCATTGCGGTTTTTCCAGATCAGGCAGCCGCGGCTCGCGCATAAAAAGCAACATCAGAATAGAAATGGCCAGGATGATGACGGCAATGGCATTCAGGCTGAATGACCAGCCGTAATCTTCCACAATGTAGCGTGTTACATTCTGATTAAAGAATGAGCCGAATGCCCCTGCGGCCTGTACCAGGGCAAACATGAAACCAAAGCGTCCCCAGCCAAACCACTTGCCACCGACCATACCCGCACCGACAAAGGCAAACGCATGGCCTACCGCGATACAAATATTAGGGAACGTCTGAATAAGTTATGCAAACCAGCACGGCCGATTCAATATGTTTGTGTTTTTCATCATAAGGAGCGTTTGCAGGCAGTATTCGGCTCAACATGGGCCGTTTTCTAGCCGTTTTGTGCGCCGTTGCGGTTTATCAGGCGCACCAATCCTATGTCGGGCATCGCAATCGTCGCCGCGCCAGGTACAGATTGGTCAATGCACTCAGTACAAACAAGGCAT
>QQUJ01000007.1 GCA_008501635.1 Pseudomonadota bacterium | reverse complement strand
TCAGCGGATTCCATCAGGGACAGGGGTATCTACCTCAGACAAAGTCCGGATGTATGGCTGCAATCTCTACCTCCTCACCATCACTACCTTGGGGGCTTGGCAAATAGGGGCGACCATGTATGAGATAAGTTCTACTATCAATTCGCAGAATCAGATTCAGGCGCTGGGCGACCGCATCCAGAATGTTCGGCAGTACGTCAAGCGGTAGTACGCCGTCCGCCCGGTAGCGAAATCCCAGTCCCCGGCCAGGATCGTCGGAGCGGCGTAGATACGATTCCGGGTTATGCGCGGAACGCCGGAGACCAACTGTTCGCCCGCAATTTCCCGACAATTGTGCATGGTTACAGGTTCGTGGAGCCTGTAGTGTCGTAACTGCTGGAATTCCATCTGTTGAGGCACGCAAAGGCATCGAGCATGGGCAACGTGTTGTTCTATCTGGCTACGGTCTTTATCTGGGGTTCGACCTGGCTGGGGATCACATTTCAACTGGGAGTGGTCGACCCCCAGGTATCGGTAGCCTATCGTTTCATCCTCGCCGCAGTGCTGCTGCTCGCCTACTGTGCGCTGCGCGGGCTGCACCTGAGATTCGGCGCGCGTGCGCATCGCTTTATCCTGCTGCAAGGGCTGCTGCTGTTCGGTTTCAACTACTGGCTGATCTATCTCAGCACCCAGTACCTCACCAGTGGCCTGATCGCCGTGCTGTTCTCGTCGGTTATTGTGATGAATATCGTCAACGGTCGACTCTGGTTGGGCACGCCGGTGCAGATGCACGTGGTGATCGGAGCGGGTATTGGATTGGTGGGAATCGCCCTGGTGTTCTGGCCGGAGCTGACCGGCGTCGCCCTGGACGACAATACGTTGATCGCGATCGGCCTGGCGCTGCTTGGCACCTACTCGGCCTCGCTGGGCAATATCGTCTCGGTGCGCAACCAGCGTGAACGGCTGCCGGTGGTGCAGACTAACGCGCTGGGTATGGCGTACGGTGGTTTCACCATGCTGGTGATCGCGGGGCTGTTCGGTAAGGAGTATCTCGTCGACCTGTCTTTGCCCTACATGGGCTCGCTGCTCTACCTGTCGGTGTTCGGGTCGATCATCGCCTTTGGCTGCTACCTGACACTGGTGGGACGGATTGGCGCCAACAAGGCGGCCTACGCCATGCTGCTGTTCCCGGTGGTCGCGCTGCAGCTTTCGGTATGGTTCGAGGGCTACCAGTGGAGCACGCAAAGCCTGGCCGGTGTGGCGCTGGTGCTCGCCGGTAACGGTATCATTCTCGTCACTCCGAAACAGTGGATGCGATGGTTGCGATTGCGCACCCGGAGTACCGTTGCGCAAAAACCGGAATGTCAGGGCTAGCCCGCGCGCGCTAGATTCAACGCTATCGTCACTCGCTTCGGAGCACCAACGTGGTCAATCAATCCATGACCCTCGGCAGTTGGCTCACCTTGATCGTATTGTCGGTTTTGTGGGGCGGCTCGTTCTTTTTCGTCGGCGTCGTGGTCGATGCATTGCCGTTGCTGACCATCGTGATTCTGCGCGTCGGCCTGGCAGCGATTGCGCTCAATTTCGTGGTCTTCACCCTGGGACAACGCCTGCCCACGGAACTGCGCGTCTGGAGGGCCTTCATCGGCATGGGGCTGCTCAACAACATGGTGCCCTTCACGCTCATCGTCTGGGGCCAATCGTACATCACCAGCGGCCTGGCCTCGATACTCACCGCAGCGACACCTCTGTTCGCGGTCGTCGCGGCCCACCTGCTGACCAGCGATGAACGCATGACCGCCAGACGGGTCATCGGGGTTGTGCTGGGTTTTGTCGGAGTGGTCATCGTGATCGGCCCGTCGGTACTTTCCGGTCTGGGTGTCAATGTGCTGGCGCAGCTGGCGGTGCTGGGCGCCGCGCTCTCGTACGCGCTGGCCGGTGTATTCGGACGCCGGTTTGCGCGCTGGGGCATCACGCCGCTGGTGGCGTCCACCGGGCAGGTCAGCGCATCTACCGTATTGTTGCTGCCGCTGGCATTGTGGGTGGACCGCCCCTGGCTGCTTGCGGCCCCCGGCGTCGAAATCTGGGGCGCTATTGTGGGATTGGCGCTGCTCTCCACCGCGCTGGCCTATATTCTCTACTTTCGCATTCTGGCGACTTCCGGGGCGACCAATATTCTCCTGGTCACTTTCCTGATCCCGGTCAGCGCCATTTTATTGGGCGCGTTGATTCTGGATGAACAGTTGGCGGTGTGGCACTTCGTCGGCATTGGGGTTATCGGATTGGGGCTCGCCACCATCGATGGGCGCATCCCTCGCCGCTTTCACCAACGATGGATAGCGCGACGGGCGGAAGGTTCGATCCCGTCCTGATGAACCAGGAAACCTCTGATCAAGTCGTGTTCAGTGATTCTGTTGCCCGGAAGCGGCGATTTCGGTGTCGGAAAACTTGGCAATAGCGGGCTATTCGCTGCACTTTCCGCCACCCCGGGCGCAACACGCGGTGGATTTTCCGGAGTGCGGTGAGCGGCTGCGCCAGATACCCCGGCACCTGGATGCACGTGACGACATCGTGGCTCAGCGACTCGCCGCGGAGCTGGTGGGCATCGCCGACCCACAAGCTGATGTTGGGTAGATCGGCGCAGCGTCGCGGCGCCATCGCGACCAGGCTGTCGGATCGAGCGCGGGCATTGGCGGTATGGTCACGGTCGATAGGTGGCGTAGGCGGTACCGGTCTCCCAGATCTGCACTTCGACTACCGGCAAGCCGCGCGCCTGGACCTCGTCGAAGATCAGACGGGCGATATTCTCGGCGGTGGGATTCTTCTCCATCACGTAGACCCGCTCGCCAGCCTGCTGTATGGCAGGAAGGAAGGGATCATCGCAATGCATCAGCATGGTGTGGTCGAGTTCCTGGTCGATGAAGGTGCGCGCGATGCGGTTCACCTCTGCAAAATCGCATACCATGCCCAGCTCGTCGAGCTGGGCATTTTCAAGAAAGATGCGCGCACGGGCGTTGTGCCCATGGAGGTGGCGGCACTTGCCCTGGTGATTGAGCAGGCGGTGTCCATAACAGAACTCGATCTCTTTGACGACCTGGTACATAGGAAACGCTGTCCGGTGACGAGGAATACGATGGCGCTAGCGATATTCTCCGACATCCCACTGCGGGATGCACGGTTTCGTGCCGGTGCCGGGTATCGCAACCCTGCTCGCGGCAGTTGCCTGCCGTGGCGAAGCCTCCACCTTCTGGTATCGAAAGCCGAGACAAGGACAGATTCTGCGCTAGAATCGCAACCCGGTGGCCAGCCGCGGACAGCGGCTCACGGCGAGCGCTAACCCGGTGAAACGGTGCTAAAGGTTTGACATGCAGCGCACGTCGTTGAATAGTGCTCACCTGATCATGCACAGTGGGTCCAGTGTCGTGCCTCTGTCCCCGGGAGTGGCGCTGGCGGGTAAGAATGAAAAATAAAGAGTGGTGTGATGCGCTTTATTCGTGGATTGGGTAAAGACAGGGATGATCGTGCGGATGGGTTCGCCAACGATACTCCACGGCGCTCCTGGGTGGTCATAGCGCTGTCTGTGCTGATAGCGTCGGGCTGCGCGAGTCTGCCCGGTGAGCGTGATCCGAAAGATCCCTTCGAAAGTTTCAACCGCTCCATGTACAAGTTCAATGATGCTTTGGATCGCGCTGTTCTGAAACCGGTGGCTGAAGGCTACGTGGCCATTACGCCGGATCCGGTCAACAAAGGCGTCACCAATATCTTCAGCAATCTTGAAGATGTGTGGGTGACGGCCAACGATGTACTGCAGTTCAAGTTCGGTCAGGCGCTGTCGGATCTATGGCGCTTGGTCATCAACAGCACCTTCGGTATCTATGGCATCTTCGATGTCGCGACCCCGCTCGGATTGAACAAGCATCACGAAGATTTCGGACAAACCCTGGGGCATTGGGGCGTGGGTCCTGGACCCTATCTGGTGTGGCCGGTATTGGGCCCGAGCACCATCCGCGACACCACAGGCGATGTGGTCGAGGCATCGCAGTGGAGAGCGTTTGAAGAGGTTTCGGACAGCACCGCGGGCGAAAACACGTTGTTCATTCTCGACACGATCGACACGCGTGCCGATCTCCTGGGGGCCAGCCGCGTAATGAGCAAAGTGGCGCTCGATCCCTATATATTCCTGCGCGAGTCCTATCTCCAGAAGCGCCGCGCGCTGGTTTACGACGGGAACCCCCCCGACGACGATTTCTTCGATATCGACAAGGATGAAGACGATCCCAAAGCGGCCAGGGAGTGAACGGGCTCGTTGCCGCCCGGTCGTTGGCGGCGTCACCCGATTCAGACGTAGATCGATGCCGTCAGGCAGTGTAACGAACCCCCGAATTCGGTTGTGGGCGAGTCGATAAAGACCACGTCGAATCCGTGTGCGCGCAGCAGCTCCCCAATCAGAACTGAATCCTCCGCCGGTGTCAGCGGAAACCGGGGCACCAGCAACCGGCGCTCGATCTGTATCCAGTTGACCGGGCTCGCGTAGTGGGAGCCAGCGGTGCGCAGCGGCATGCGTAGCACCGTGATATCGGGCAGCACGGCACGTACCTGTATTTCGATGTCGCGAGCAACCGCGCGGTCATGTGCGCTGCCCGCGTTCCATGCCAACGCCAGGAGACCGTCGTTCAGAAAGCGTGCGTGCACGTCGGCATGGCGGGTCTGCTCTTCGAGAAACGGTTCAAAGACGATCCAGTGCTCGATTCCCAATTGCGCCTGGTAGGGCACTAATTGCGCGACGCCGTCCAGTCCGTTGTCACTGAGAATCTGTGACGATGAGAGCGCAATTCCGCCGGGACCGGCAACGAGGTTGCCCTGCGCTACCAGCAATCCGCAGGGCTCGCTTTCTTTCACGCTGATGGCGCCGAACAGCACCGTATCCTGGTCACGCCCTGCCATGTTCATGCGCGGTAATACCCACTGCACGCCATCGGCACCGATCACCGGAATCGGTGAGCGGTCGCGTATCCATGGCGTATCGAAGGGGGCGGCGATGATGGAGAAGTGATCGGGCAGCGGGTGGTTGGCGACCAAGGTGCGGGACGCTGCTGGATCGCCCGACAGCAGGATCACGCCGATATGCAGCGCCGCTGCGTTGGCGATGGTCTCGAGTACCCCATCGATGGTGCAGGCGTAGTGCGGCACCATCAGCGCCGCGGGCACGTCGTAGTCGGGGACGATGCGCTTCATCCCCGCAGTTTCCGCCGCCATGGCAGCTGTTTATCGCTTGAAGCGAATTCCCGGGCTCGGCGGTTGAGTTTCGGGTTTGCGCTCTTCGCGCGGCAGGATGCGATGTCCGGGAAGCGTCCGAACGCCGGGCTTTATCCGGACACCCGGTGTTACGCGCTCCCCCGGTTTGATCCTTTTGCCGGGCTTGATGCGCAATCCGGGTTGCCGCTGCCCGGCGCGGACATCCGTTGCGGGTTTGATGATCCGGCGTGCCATGCGGCGCTGCAGATTCTGTGGGCCGGCGGGTGCGGCTCCAATCTGGAAGGGCAGGGATATGAAGGCGGCTGTGGCGAGAGACAGCGCCTGATGTAACGCTTTCGGGGTTGGCTTCATCTTCTGCTCCGAGGTTGGAATTGGCGATGGTTATCTGCGCGGTAAGTCGACTTCGGTTGCGCGCCGGTTCAACGCGAGTGGCGTTTTACTCCGCGAACTCGGAAACAAAGGGTGCGTTATCCAGGTCAAACAGGCTGTCGATCAGGATGCGCGTCTCCCGTGCCTGTCCCACGCTCTTGATGGACGACAGGAAGCAACCCTCCGCCCAACCGGCTGCGCTCCCCCCAAGTGTAGTTGTTCTCCTTCTGGCCCGGAACGTTGGATACGAGGCGCGATTTCAGGGCAGGTTGATGACATGCAGAGCACCCGGTTCCGGGTGCTCGATGGTCGCATGGAGGACCGGCCGCTCCCAGCCGAGATCTTCGGCGGGGGATTTTGAGATAGGTTCTGGTTGTTCCGGTACTGATGGATGGTCTGAATCGGAAAGCGCGACAGTAACATCAGATTGCGCTCGCTGCGGCGAACATTTCGTGCAACACGTTGAAGAATACAACGCCTAACCGTTCGTCGAGTCGCTCTTGCTATGCACACGACCCGCGCGAAAGGCACCGACAATGCCAATGAGCCAAACAGTGAGGAGAGCCGCCGGAGCAATGCCAAGTAGCGTGTCTTCGGTACCTGCCGGTTGCTGTGCCAGCAGTTGGCTGATGGCTGCGGGATCCGGTTGCACGGTACCGGATAGAATTTGATCGGATATCTGCATCGCTCTCTCCAGTGCATTTGAAACCAGCACGTAGAGCGCCGCGAAGGCGGTAACCGCCAATACCGTACCGGGGATCGGTTTCTTCAAGTAAAAATGCCCGATGCCGGGAAAGAGCAGCGCGGAGAGCAGGGCTGCTTTGATTGATTTGCTCATTGACTCGCCTATTTTTATCGACGCTTGAATTCTGTTTTGCGCGGCCTGCCCCCGATTGAATACCTCGATGGAGTGGTCATTCCTTTCTACACCCATACCCCGATCATCTCAATTCGGGATGAAGTTCAGTAAGGTGACTAACGCGCCGAGATTGGGGAGGGACCTTTTTCGTCACGAGCCGTTCGGTTTCTTTATACTTGACCGGGTGCGACGGCGGGACTGCCCAAAGGCAGCCGCCGAACTGTCAAGAAAAACAGAGATTCCCCGACTCGCCACATTCGCTAAGCCATGTTACTTGCCCAACTGTTGAAACTGCTGTCGTACCTGCCCCTGCGGGCACTGCATGCCCTTGGCGCGGTGGTCGGTTGGTTGGCGCAGTGGCTGCCGACGCGCTCGCGGCGCAATGTGTGGGAGAACATTCCGCGTTGTTTTCCCGAGTTGTCAGCGCGGCAACAACGGAGCATGGTGCGCGCTACGTTGATCGAAACGGCGAAATCCTTCCTGGAGACCGCAGCGCTATGGAACTGGCCGGGACCCAGGTTGCTGGGTCTGATCCGCGAGGTGACCGGACGCGAGGTCTTGACCCAGGCGCTGGCCCAGGGGCGGGGCGTGATCATCGTCATGCCGCATCTCGGCAGCTGGGAGCTGGCGGCATCGTACTGCTCATCCCTGCAACCGATGACCACGCTCTACAAACCCCCTGCATCAGCAGCACTGGAGGCGATGATGCTGGCGGGCAGGCAGCGTTTCGGCGCCCGCCTGGTGCCGACCGATACCAGGGGATTGCGGGCGATGTATCAGGCGCTGGCGCACGGGGAGACCGTCGGCATTCTGCCCGATCAGAATCCCCGGCCCGGTACCGGCATCCATGTGCCTTTCTTCGGTCAGCAGACCTATACCATGACTCTGGTGGGGCGCCTGATTCAAAAGAGCGGGGCCGAGATTATCTACGCCTATGCCGAACGGCTGCCGCGGGGAGCGGGATTTCACGTGTATCTACGCGCAGCGGGAGGGGCGTCGGAAGGTCTGGATCTGGAGGGAGTCACCGCGCTGGTCAACGCCGATATTGAGTCCTGCGTGCGTCAATGCCCGACGCAATACCAATGGACCTACCGACGCTTCAAGTTCACGCCCGAGGAACTGGCGAAACACCAGGTGTTTGTTGACGATTGAACGGAGCGTAGTTGGAGCGCTTCGCACCGCGACCCGGTCGAACGCCCGGTCCTAGAACAGGTGCCTGAAAGCCAAACTGCCCCAGGCGATGCTTTTTTCACCGGGGCCGTCGAACTCGTTGCTGCGTACCCGGATGCTCAGACTGAGTTCGTAGCCGGAGCGAAACTCGTGGGCGAAACCCATCCAGAGTTCCAGTAACGCAGAGTTCAGCCGGCCGCTGGAGATCTCCACCTCGCTGTCGCGGAACTGACCCTGCAACAGCGCATTGTAAAGACGATAGCGCACCGTTCCTCCCGCCCAGACGTAGGATTCGACCGCCTGGTGAGCGGCTACGGGTTGGCGCGGGATCTGCGGAGGTCCCAGCGGTGCGTATTCGGCGTGCTGCGGATTGAAACTCCACCAAGGGGTGCGCAAGTTCCCCCAACGCCACGAGATTCCGGCGCCGATGTCGGTCACGTACCCCAATTGGGCGTCTGCCGTCCAGGTGATCTGGTGGTGTGAGTCACCGCTCAGGCCTTCGTGGATCAGCTTCTGACGACCGCCACGCCAGAGCAGCGTCGGCTCTCCACCCTCGGATATCTGATGCGACCAACCCCGCGCCTCGACACCATTGGTTGCATCGTGAATGAAATCCTGGATGCCTTCGCAGAGGTTGGTGCCGAGCAGTCCGGCGACCAGACTGGTGAGGTAGCTGGCGTCGCGAGCGAGAATCACCGTTTGCCGGGTGTTGTGCATAAAGGCAAGGCAGGCGTAAGGACGTTGGTCGAAGCGCGGCGCGGGATCGCTGATCTCCTTCGGCGTGAAGGCCGCCATCCCGAAACCGAAACTGTGATAGCGCTGCGTGGTTTCGCCGGCGAAATGTTCCTGAACCCCCAGCCAGCGATTGACACGGCCCAACATGCCGTCTAGCGAAAGCCGGTGGTCGCGCGCCCGCCGGCCAGCGAGCACCAGCGAAAATCCGGCGGTGTAGTCCTCGTCCGATTCGGTCAGCGAGAGCCGATCGTTGTCGAGGTACAGGCTCCATCCCGAAGCGTAGGCTTCCGCGGGTGGAGTGACGGAATGTGACGCGAATACCGTCTGAGAAGACGCGCAGCAGGCTGCGACAAGCAGCAGAGCGACGGCGTCTGCGCCGATCCCGCGGCGTAGGGTTTTCCGCAAACGCGCTGGCAGAGGTAGGAGATCCGGCGCGCTTGCCGCTCCTTCGGTACGACGGACTATTGTGGTGAACGGCGACATCTTGTTCTTTGTATTGCAGCTACCGCCTGTTAGAACCTGTACCGGGAGTGATGCGATCTCCGTGTCGACGCAGAGGCGTCATGACTGCAAGTGTAGACGATGTGGCCAGTAACAGGCTGCACAATTAATCGGTTTGCTCTGGGGCAAATTCCGCCGGGAAGCGTCCGGCGATGATGTAGGCGAAGGCAATCACTTCGGCCACGGTGTAGTAGAGCGCTTCGGGAATCTCATCGCCCAGGGGGATGCGGCGCAGCAGGCGCACCAGTTCCGGATTTTCCTGCAGCGGTACTCCGTGCTCGCGTGCCAGGTCGATGATCTGCTGCGCGATTTCGCCCTCGCCCTTGGCGGTGACGCGCGGCGCGCTCTCCCCGTCGTATTCGAGGGCAACCGCGATATCGTTCGGCGTCGATTTGTCGCTCATGCCTGTTCGTCGATCAGGCCAGCGGCGGAAGAGGGTGGCGGGTTGGAATCGGGGATGCCCGCCAGACATTCCAGACTGCGCACCGGAAGCCCGTGTTTTTCGATTCGATTGCGCAGCTCGTCCAGATGCTCCTTGAATTTGCGTGCGGTTGCTGGGCGCTCAGCCCACAGGGTGGCGCTCAACTCCTGTTGGTAGAAGACCACGCGTGCGCGCACCGCGCCCAACTCCTCGAGTTCGAAGGCGAAGGTAATGCTCCAGTACTCTTCGGCCTGTGCGCCGGCCGGGCGGCGGTGCTCGATGCGAAACTGGAACAGATCCGTCTGCTGTCCTTGACGCACGGGCACCTCCGCCACCCAGATCTGGGTGGGGTTCTGTTCGCTGGGCAGCGATGAGATCTGGCTGATCTGCAGTCGCGCCAAAGCACCCTCGAGCTGAGCTGTCAGCTCCTGCACGATACGCAGCTGCGAGACGTTGTCCTCCAGCAATTGCACGATCGAGGGCGGGACGCGCGCTTGCGCCACGGGCGGCTGATCGCGCAACGGTGGTGCGATGGACAAGGGCAGTGGCAGCGGTTTGAGGGATGCCGGTTCCGCCATGGTGGCGGGGGCGCGCAGCAGCGCCCGCAGGCTATCGAGCAGCCGTACCAGATTGAGCTTGGTGTCGCCCATCGCCGGGCTGGTTCCCCGATCGACATTTGCCGCCAGTCTGGCTTCGGCAAGCGTGCCGCTGTCGCGTATCGCCTGTCTGACGCCCTCCGGGGTGGCGAGGCGCCGCGCTTCGGGCAGGGCGTCGAAGAGTTGCTGTGCCAGTTTGAACACGGAGGGCGGCAGTGCCGGCGCAGCGGATGTCGTGGAGGCGCCATTCCGCGGTGCGATCAGGCGGCTGAGGTTCGCCAACAGCGGGGCGAACGATTGCTGCCGCGGGAGGGCGGCGCGCAAAGCATCGTTTCGGGTCGTATCCGCACCCGGTGTGCCGCCCAACAGGCGCAGCGTGATCGTCACACCGATAGTATCGACTCTGACCCTGACCGGTGCGCCCGTCGCAAGCGGGATACCGGTCCGCACAGGCACCTCGTTGGCGCCGAATCGCAGCGTGGCGGTCTGCGTCGTCGGGCGGTTGACGACCGTGGCATGCAGGACCTGCCCCACCTGCCAGCCGCGAACCGCCGAGGGCAGCGTTTGCGGAGTCAGTGGATCGCCCTTTGATAACGGGGGAAGGTCGATGGGGGGCAGGTTCATGTCGGGTGCTATTCAGATATCTTTCTTGCGACCGTCATAGCAGTATAGCGATCACGGTTTGGTCAACTTGAGCAACCTCTGATCTAATCGGGTTTTACAATAGCGTTGAAACAGACACAGTTCCATGCCGGACGATAAGACCAAAAGCCATATCTGGTATACCCGCCGCGATGGGCAGACCAAGGGGCCCTTTCCGATCGGACAGATTCGCCGCTATGTGCTGCTGGGGCGCCTGCGTGACAGCGACGAGGTGAGCCCCGACGGCGAGACCTGGTCGCGCGTGCGCGATACCGACGCGGTGATCCCGGACGTGGCGAAGAACCTCGAAACCCCCGAAGACTACCAGCGGCTGGAGCGCGCCCGTCTGCGCGAGGATGAGCGCCTCGATCCCGACCGCCGTCTCGCGCCGGGGCTGCCGGAACCCAAGGACTGGGAGCGTCGCGATCGCAGCGACCGCCGCCGTGACGAGAACATGGAGGTGGTCCAGCACCGCCTCACCAAAGCTGAGCTGATTCAGGAGCTGCGTACGCAGCGCCCCAACTACCGCTGGCAGATCAGTGTCGCCGCGGTGCTGGTCGCGGCTGTGGTGATCGCTTATTTTCTCGCCAAGCCGCAGACCACCGAGGTGGCGCGCGAGTGCAATGCACCGCCGCGCTCAGGCATCGTCTGGGATACCTGCCAACTCGACGGCTCGCAGTTGGAAGGGGCCGATCTGCGTGCCGCCAGTGCACGCAACGCCAATCTCGCCAGATCGCGGCTGCGTTTTGGTCTGATGGCGGGTGCCGACCTCTCCTACGCGGTGCTCAGCGAAGCGGATTTGACCGGCGCCGATCTTGCCAAAGCACAACTGGTGGGCACCAATCTGCGCGGCGCCAACCTTACCAGCGCCGATCTGCGCGGCGCCGACCTCTCCTATGCCGATCTGACCGGGGCAGTGATGGTGGATGCCAAACTCGACGGCGCGCGTTTCGACAAGGCCGTGTGGCCCGATCAATCGTTGTGCGGGATGGGTTCTGTTGGCGGGTGTTTGATCGCCGGCAAGAAGTAGACTGCACAGCAGGCGTCGTTGGTATGACACCGGGATTGTCGGCTGCTTCCACTCTCCAGCCAACGCGGAACCACTTCAACTGATTTCCACCGCGCGATACCGCTGCACCTGCATTCGATCCGACCAATAGTTTGGGGCAAGCCCCGCTTTCTGTTTGAGATGGCTGAGAAACTCCCGCCGGTCGGGCAGCGATTCCCACACCGCGGGCAGGAAGGTGCCGCGATGCGATCCTTCCTCCAGTATCAGACCGTCGACTCCGGGACGCAGCTTCTCGATCAAATCCTCTTCCGAGTCAAACGCGAGAGCTTCGGGAGGTGTCAGGATCGATATCTTGATTTCGAGTCGCCCGCGCTCGAGTTTGCCCAACGGTGGAAAGCGCGGGTCGGAAAAGGCAGCCGAATAGGCGTTGTTGGCCACGTCGACAATAAGCGGCATGCGTGCTTCGAGTACGCCGATGCAGCCGCGCAGTTGTTTGTTGATGGTCAATGTGACGAAGGTGGCGCGCTGGTCACGCAACGCCTCGGGATAGTCACTGGCGTCGACCTTCAGCGCACAGCCATGGAGCAGGCCGTGGTCGATGGAGTCACCGGCGGTTTTCAGCAGCAGATCGCGTTCTTCCCCGGTGTAGCTATTGGAAGACATACGCACCGTACCCCACCACCTGGTTACGCGGTCCGGCGGTATCGCCGGAGTTGCGCAGATCGATGGTTTCGGCCTGCAGGCCGTGGCGTTGCGCCAAACTCAGCAGCCCGCTTACCGGGATACGGCCACAGGCGCCTTCGTAGCTTATCTTTTGCGGCTCCAGCCTCTCGATGGCCAGCGAGGTGGCGGTGTCCATCTGCTGCGCGATGTCGTAGTTGTGATAGTGGCTGAGGTCGGAACTGATGACGATCAGTGTCTCCGGTCCACCCCACAAAAGCTCCAGTACCTCGGCGACTTCATCGGCCGAGGCATCGCTGACGACCAGCGGCACCAGGGTGAACTCACCTAGCACCTCCTGCAGAAAGGGCAGGTGTACTTCCAGGCTGTGCTCCAGTGCATGGGCTTCGTCGAGTTCGATCACCTGGGGCAGCATGCCGATTGCCGCGAGCGCGGCGTGATCCACCGGTATGTCCCCCAGCGGTGTGCGATAGGTATCAGCCGAACTGGCCGCAATACCACGGAAGGGCACCCGATGAGAGGGTCCCATCAATACCACACGGCGAATGGTGTCGCGTGCGGCGGCCAGCCGCTTGTAGGCGGTGGCGGCGATGGGTCCCGAGTAGATATAGCCGGCATGGGGCGCTATCAGCGCTTTGGGGGCAGGCCCGGGTTTCGCATCCTGCAAATACCCTGCGACCATTGCATGTAATTCGGCGGGGTCATTGGGGTAGAACATACCTGCCACCGCCGGCATTCGAATACCGCTCATGGCGTTCGCTCCTCAGTTGGGTGCTCGCGCCCGCTCTCTAGTCTGGAGCGGTGTGCAAAGCGTGCGCAACATCTGATATCTCGACTCACTCTGAGTATAGGCACCTGTCACGTGCTTGCCGAAGATGAGCTAGCATAAGTGACAGGAGGGTAGTGAAAATGAACGCACCGGAGATTGCTCCCGTCCCGGGACGCTATTGGCATGCATTGGATGACGGGCGCATCCAGTGCGATCTCTGTCCGCGTTTCTGCCATCTTCACGAGGGTAAGCAGGGGCTGTGCTTCGTGCGCAAGCGCGAAGGTGATCAAATGGTGCTGACCACCTATGGGCGCTCCAGCGGGTTTTGCATCGATCCCATCGAGAAAAAACCGCTCAACCATTTTCTGCCCGGTACGCCGGTCCTCTCCTTTGGCACGGCGGGTTGCAATCTCGCCTGCAAGTTCTGCCAGAACTGGGACATGAGCAAATCGCGCGAAACGGATATCCTGGCTGCCAGCGCTTCACCCGAAAAGATCGCGGCGGTGGCGAAAAAGCTCGACTGCCGCAGCGTTGCCTTTACCTATAACGATCCGGTGATTTTTCTCGAATACGCGGTGGACGTGGCCAGGGCCTGTCGCGAAGCGGGCGTGAAGTCGGTGGCGGTTACCGCGGGCTATATCACCGAGCAGGCACGCGAGGAGTTCTTCCGCGACATGGATGCCGCCAACGTCGATCTGAAAGCCTTCACCGAGGATTTCTACCGCAAGGTGTGCGGCGGCCACCTGCAACCGGTACTGGAGACGTTGCAGTACCTCCATCTCGAGACTTCGGTCTGGATCGAACTCACCACGCTGCTGATTCCCGGGCTCAACGACAGCGAAGAGGAGCTGCAGCGCATGACCCAGTGGGTGGTGGAGAACCTGGGGCCTGACGTGCCGATGCACTTCTCCGCCTTTCACCCCGACTGGAAGATGCAGGATCTCCCCGCGACGCCCGCACGCACCCTCACCCGCGCCCGCGAGATCGCGCGCAACAACGGCGTGCGCTATGCCTATACCGGTAATGTCCATGATCGCGGTGGCGGCAGCACCTATTGCCATCAGTGCGGCCAGTTGCTCATCGAGCGCGACTGGTACGAACTGGGCTATTGGGGACTGACAGCCAGGGGATGCTGCCAGGCCTGCGGGGCACAGTGCGCGGGTGTCTTCGAAGCCAAACCCGGCGTCTGGGGGTCACGGCGCATGCCTATCGATATGCGCCTCGCGCAATAAGTCCGGTTTCCAGCGAGATCCTATAACAGCTTATTTTCAATGGAGAATATCAGCCGGCGTTGGTGGCTGGGATCTACCCGCCGGTGTCAGTGGCGGTGATTGACGCACCGTAGCGCGCGTGATACTTACGCGGAGAAGCACGAAAAGTGGAAGACCAACAATCGAACCCGGCACGCGCTGGAATGGTGTGCCTTCCAGGGAGACGCGGATGAAGATCAATGGCAGTGCTGCAATCGTTACCGGCGGCGCTTCGGGGATGGGAGAGGCGACGGCCCGTGCCCTGGCGGCGAAGGGTGCGCGTGTTGCGGTCCTCGACCGCGAGCAGGCGCGCGCTGCGAAGTTGGCGGCTGAGATCGGCGGCCAGGCGTTTGGGTGCGATGTGGCTGATGCCGCCTCCATTGAACGCGCGCTGGCCGAGGCCGCGACCCATCACGGCGTGGCGCGGATCGCGGTCAATTGTGCCGGTGTCGGCACCGCCAAACGCATCGTCGGCAAGGAAGGGCCGATGCCCTTGGAGGAGTTTCGCCGCGTCATCGAGATCAACCTCATCGGCACTTTCAATGTCCTGCGTCTGGCGGCGGCAGCCATGAGCACCACCGAGCCGCTGGGTGACAGCGGCGAGCGCGGTGTGATCATCAACACCGCATCCATTGCCGCCTACGATGGTCAGGTGGGACAGTCGGCCTACAGCGCCTCCAAGGGCGGCATCGTGAGCCTGACGCTGCCCGCCGCGCGCGAGCTGGCGCAGTTCGGGGTGCGGGTGCTCACCGTCGCCCCCGGCCTGGTGGACACGCCCATGATGGCGGGTCTGCCGGAAGAGATTCAGACGGCGCTGGGCGCCTCGGTGCCGTTCCCCAAACGTCTGGCGCGTCCCGATGAGTTCGCGCGCCTGGTGGTGGATCTGGTGGAGAACGAATACCTGAACGGTGAAGTGATCCGTTTCGATGGCGCGCTGCGCCTGCCGCCACGTTGAGGAATCAAACATGGAACTGAAGCATCTGCTCTACGAGCAGCAGGGTGATATCGCGGTGCTCACCATCGATCGGCCGCAGAAACGCAATGCGGTCAACGATGAGCTCATCGAGAGTTTTCACCGTTTCTTCTCCAAACCGCCGGCGGCGGTCAAAGCGGTTGTGCTGCGCGGTAACGGCAAGCACTTCAGCGCCGGGCTCGATCTCTCCGAGCATCGCGAGCGCAGCGCGCTGGATGTGATGCGCCACTCCCAGTTCTGGCACGAGACCGGCAATCTGATGGAGTTCGGCGGGCTGCCCATCATCGCGGTACTGCACGGCGCGGTCATCGGCGGCGGGTTGGAGCTGTGCATGACCACCCATGTGCGTATCGCCGAACCGAGCACCTTCTACGAACTGCCCGAAGGGCGCCGTGGCATCTTCGTCGGCGGGGGTGCCAGTGTGCGCCTGGCGCGTGTGATCGGTGCCGACCGCACCCGCGAGATGATGCTCACCGGGCGCCGCTACAGCGCCGAGGAGGGGCAGGCGCTGGGGGTGTCGCACTATCTGGTGGGAGAGGGAGAAGCCGAGCAGCGTGCCTTTGCGCTGGCGCGCACCATCGCCGGCAATGCCCCGGCTTCCAACTACATGATGCTCAATGCCCTGGCGCGAATCGATAACATGCCGATGACCGAAGGCCTGTTCACCGAGTCGCTGGCCGCCGCGCTGACGCAGACCAGCGAGGACGCCCGCGAAGGGATGCGCGCCTTTCTCGAAAAGCGCGAAGCGAAGTTCGACGATTAAGCGCCGCTGAACACCTCTTCGGCGGCCGGCGCGTACTGGTCGCCGTTGCTGATGACCTCGGCGAGCCAGGCGGTCTCGGGCAACAGGCGCAGGCGCACAAAATCGGCCAGTGCCTGCCACCGCGGGGGATTCGCCGTTGCGGCGAAACCCCTCTCCATCAATCCCCACACCGCGCCAAAAGCGACCAGGCCGGTCAGGCGCAGGTAAGCCTCGGCCACCGGGGCGGGGTCGGCGGCGGACAGCAGAACGTTGGTGGCGCGCCGCCACTGCTCCAGCGCGATGGTCACCGCCTGCGCCATGGCGTCATGATCGGCCGCCTGGATGGCCGCGATCTGTCTGCCGATCTCCTCCTCGAAGGCCGCAACACACGCGCCGTTGGCGGCGTGCAACAACCTTCCCGCCAGAGTCATCGATTGGATGCCATTGGTGCCTTCGTAGATGAGAGTGATGCGCGTATCACGCAGTACCTGCTCGACCCGATACTCGCGGGTGTAGCCGTATCCCCCGTGGACCTGCAGCGCGAGATTGGCCGCCAGCAGCGCCGAGTCGGTGCAGAATGCTTTGCAGACCGGCGTCAGGAATTCGATGAGGGCGGGCTGATCGCCGAGCGTCAGATCGACGGCGGTGCGATAGGAGAGGGCGCGGCACCCGGCGGTCAGCGCCTGCTGGTGGAGCAGCATGCGCTGCACGTCGCCGTGACGGAAGATGGGATCGGCGCTTTCGCCGCTACGGCCGCTGCGCCCCTGCACGCGCTCGGCGGCATAGCGCCAGGCGCGCTGACTGGCAGCCTCCGCGAGCCCGACCCCCTGCAGCCCGACATCCAGCCGCGTGGCGTTCATCATGGTGAACATGCGCGCCAGTCCCTCACCGGGAGCGCCGAGGATTTCCGCTTGTGCGCCGTCGAAGGCCAGTTGGCAGGTGGGCGAGGCGTGTAGTCCCATCTTCTCCTCAAGGCGCATCACGGCCACCGCGTTGCGCGAACCATCCTCGAGCACGGCCGGGCAGAGAAAGAGTGCCAGCCCTTTCACCCCAGCCGGTGCGCCGGCGGTGCGCGCCAACACCAGGTGCAGAATGTTGTCGGTGAGATTCTGGTCGCCGCCGGTGATGAAAATCTTGGTGCCGCTCAGACGCCAGCCATCACCCTCCGGGGTTGCCACGGTGCTGATACGTCCCAGGTCGGAACCCGCCGCCGGTTCCGTCAGGCACATGGTGGCCAGCCACTCGCCGGAGACCAGTCGCGGCAGGTAGCGCGCCTTCTGGTGATCGGAGCCGTGGCGCAACAGCGTGCGCGCGGACCCCTGCCCCAGCGACAGCAGGGTCTGCAGTCCGACGCAGGCGCCGGAGAGCAGTTCGGAGACCACACCACCGAGCACTTCGGGCTGACTCTGTCCGCCATAGGCCTCGGGTGCCGTCAGACCGGGCCAGCCGGCGGCGGCGTAGTCACGATAGGCAGCAACGAAGGGTGCGGGCAGTCGGGCGCGCCCCGATTCCAGTCGTGCCCCCTCGCCGTCGCCCAGCGGATCGAGGGGGGCGATGCGCTCGTCAATGAAGCGGGCGGCGTGCCCGACGATCTCGGCGGCCAGATCGGGATCCCAGTCGGGCAGGCGCGCGGCATCGGCGCCGTGCTCCAGGGTGAAGAGAATATCGTCGACGGGGCTGCGGAAATCGTTCATCGGGTGTCCTTGCTAGAGCACGAGCACATCGCCGCCGCCCGCGTAGAGGCGCTCCACCAGTTCTGCGCGCCGTTCCAGCACCGCCCGCTGGTTGATGTAGCCTTTGTCGGTGATCTCGTTGGCATCGATATCCGGTGGTTCCGCCATCAGCAGCGCGCGGGCGATGCGCTGGCTGTTGCTTTTGCCGCGGTTGTAACTCGCCAGGCCCGCGCGCAATTTTTCACGGACTTCGGGGCGCTGGATCAGATCACCGGGTGCCATAGCGGTGGATGCATCGGGGCACAGGCTTTTGCACCCGGCAGGGTTGGGAAATACCAGCAGACCGATTTCGTCACGGTTATGGCCGGTGACCACGGCATCCTGAACCACCGGCGCAGTGGCGGCGATCGCCTCCACGCGTACGCTGCCCACATGTACCCACGTGCCCGAGCTGAGCTTGAAGTCCTCGGCGACGCGACCGTCGAATACCACACCCTGCGCGGGATCCTGCGGGTCGACGAGCTTGCCGGCGTCGCCTATGCAGTAGTAGCCGTCCGCGTCGAAAGCCTCGCGGGTCTGCTCCGGGTTGCGCCAGTAGCCGGGCGTTATATTGGGCCCGCGCACACGCAGCTCCAGTTTGCCGCTGTTGGGGACGAACTTGAGCGCGGTGCCCGGGGCGGGCAGTCCGATCACACCGGCGCGGTCGATGGGGAAATGGACAGTGGTGACCATGGGCGCGGTCTCCGTGGAGCCCCAGGCCGAGACCATGTGCACTCTTTCGCCACGCGCCTGGATCGACAACGCTTCCAGCCGTTCCCACAGATTCTGCGGCAGCGCGGCGCCGGCGTAGAAGATCAGGTCCAGCTCGCGGAAGAAGTTGTCGCGCAGGGTGCTGTCCTGCTCCAGGAACGGCAGCAGCACATCGAACCCGCGCGGCACGTTGAAATAGAGCGTGGGCGAGATCTCGCGCAGATTGGCCACCGTGTTCTCGATCAGACCCGGCACCGGCTTGCCGTTGTCCACATAGAGTGAACCGCCGTTGAACAACACCAGGTTGAAGTTGTGATTGCCGCCAAAGGTGTGGTTCCAGGGCAGCCAGTCCACCACCACCGGCGGCCGCTCCTTGAGAAACGGCCAGAGCTGCACGATCGCCTGCTGGTTGGAGCAGAGCATGCGCTGCGTGTTGATGACCCCCTTGGGCAGTCCCGTCGAGCCGGAGGTGAAAAGGATCTTGGCGATGCTATCGGGGCCGACCCGGATGAGTGCCTCATCCACGGCCGGAGTGACCGGCGTACTCAGCAACGACGTCAGTGACGTGCACTCCCTCCCCGCGATCGGGTTGGCGCTGACCACCACCTCGACATCGGACACATCGAGTGCGCCCAGTGCGTTGGCAAATTTCTGCCCGTCGGCGATGTAAATCAGCTGCGGGCGCAGCAGCGAAAAAATGTGCTTGAGCTTGGAGTGATCCTGCGACATCAGCGAATAGGCCGGCGAGATCGGTGCGGCGGGGATGCCGGCGGTCATCGCACCCAGTTGCATCAGCGCGTTGCCGATACCGTTGTCCGAGAGAATCATGAGCGGTGCTTCGGGCCGCAGCTTGCGGTCGAGCAGGGCCTGCGCTATGGCATCGACCTGAAGGCGTACCTCAGCATAGCTGAGCGTGATCCATGCCCCGTCCGCACCCCGTTCGGCGAGAAAGATGCGCTCGGGAGCCGCCTCGGCCCAGTGGCGCAACAGCAGCGGCACATTATCCGCATAGGCCTCCAGCGGCTGCGTCGAGCGCAGTATCATGCCGCCGCCCGCCAGGGGTTCGGATTCCACTGCCGGAGGCGCAAAATGCAGTTTTGAACGCGGTGGGGTACTCATGGTTCGGCTCCTCCTATTCAACCTCAATAATGGGGCACAACGCTGGATTATCGTTGGTTGTTGCGGTACCGGAGAGCGGTACCGATCCGCAGCGTTTCTTCGTCAATCCAGGTTCGAAATCCGGCCCTCCGCCATTATGGACCGTGCGGCCCTCGATGGTGCAATGCAACTAAGCAGGATTTACGAAGTGTAAAATCATCTTGTTATCGGCTTATCGCTCACCGAGGAAATCATAGCACTGCCTTATCCAAGGCCCTAGTTGCAGTTTTACGTAACTGTAAATTTCATTGGTTTACTTCGTGAATTGAGTTTGCTAGCGTGTCCAACGCAGGAAAGTGGGCCATTAGAAGCCCGTCGGGTTGCCGGGACATACAATTGATCCAGCGCAACATCGCAGCCGCATTCATACTGTCTACACTTAAGGCTGCGCGCGGTGCTGGTGCCGACCGATTGATGATAGACAGTCATACTAACCTGCATACGCCGACAAGAGCGATTGCCGCAGACACAGGATGTGCGTAAGCGGTTGCCGTTTGCAGGGACTCCTTAGGACAAGATGCTTTAAATAATCCGTATACAGGCTATCGGTCCGCAACGGGCGGGTAGCCGGTTAAGAAGTGGGTATCCCGATCCGGGAGACCATGGACCAATGGCACCTGAAGGCACCCTTTGGGGAGGAGAGAGAAAATGTTACACAAGCTTCGTATTGCCACCGCTGCAGCACTAGTACTAAGTTGTACATTGATTGCGCCGTCCTCCATGGCGGAAACGACACTGCGCCTATCGTCCTGGCTGCCGCCGGGCCACCCTATCGTCCGGGATATGATCATTCCCTGGACAGAGCAGGTCGCCGAGGCCACACAGGGGCGCGTCAAAGTCAACGTGCTGCCCAAACCGCTGGGTAAGCCGCCCGCTCACTTCGATCTGGCCAAAGACGGCGTCGCTGATGTGACCTTCGGCGTACATGGCTATCAGCCGGGTCGCTTCCTGCTGACCAAGGCGGTGGAGATGCCGTTCCTGGGTGACAGTGCCGAATCGACCTCGGTCGCCTATTGGCGCGTTTACAAGCAGTACATGGAGAAGGCCAACGAACACGACGGCGTGACGCTGCTGTCGGTCTTCACCCATGGCCCAGGTCATATCTTCAACTCCAAGCGAGCCGTCAATGCTCTTGAAGATCTTAACGGCCTGAAGATCCGTGTCGGTGGTGGTGTAGTCAATGACATCGCACAGGCCATCGGCGCCACCGCGCTGCTCAAACCTGCCTCGCAAGCGTACGAACTGATGTCCAACGGTGTGGCCGACGGTGTCTTCTTCCCGAGCGAATCGGTCGCCTCGTTCAAGCTGACCAAACTGGTGCATTACGGCACGCTGGTGCCCAAGGGGCTCTACAACACCAGTTTCTTCCTGGTCATGAACAGCAAGACTTTTGGTGAACTGCCCAAAGCGGACCAGGACGCGATCATGAAGGTCTCCGGTGAGAACTTTGCGCGGCTTTCGGGCAAGGCGTGGGACAACGTCGATCAGATCGGTATCGCCAGGATGAAGGAAGACGGCGTCACGCTTTCAACCGCTTCCGATGCGCTGGTGGGGCAGATCAAGAAAGCGACGGCCGGTGTCGAGCAGGGGTGGGTGAGCGAAGCCAACGCCAAGGGCGCGGATGGCGCCGCCATCATGAGCGCGCTGCGTGCAGAGATCGCCAAGATCGAAGGCAAATAGTTGAGTTCAGGTGAGTTCAGGCAGTAATCAACCGGCGTCTGAAGTCGCGGCGCCGTCTGGCGGCAAGGTGGGGATGGTGCTCCACTGGCTGTTGGGCGGCGTCGCAGCCGTTTTGCTGTTCTGCATGATGGTGCTGACCTTCGTCGACGTGATCGGACGCTACTTTTTCAATGCCCCCGTGCCGGGCGGCTTCGAAATCACCGAACTGCTGCTGGCCACGCTGATCTTTGCCGCATTGCCGCTGGTCACCCTGAGCGGCGAGCAGATAACGGTCGATCTGTTCGACGCCATGATCCCCTCATCGATCCAGCACTTTCGCGATGCCTTGATCTCCCTCCTCAGTGGTCTGATCCTCTTCGTCCTCTGCGTCAGCATGTGGGAGAAGGCCGACGAAATGCTGAATTACGGGGATACCACCGCTATCCTGAGCATTCCCATCTCCCCGCTGGTCTATTTCATGAGCGGGATGCTGGCCTTCACCGGAGTGGTGTTGCTCGGCATGGCCTGGTGGACGCTGACCGGACACGATCAACTTCACAAAGACAGGCTCTGATGTCGGAAGCGTTTATTGCCTTTGCCGGCATGCTCGGGCTGATCGCCCTGCGCGTGCCCATCGCCTTCGCCATGGGTATCGTGGGATACATTGGTTACGGGCTTGTGGTCGGTTGGGAGCCCGCGCTGAAGATGGCGACGACAGCGACCTACGAGACGGGCCTCTCCTATAGCCTCTCGGTGGTGCCGCTGTTCATCCTGATGGGTAATTTTGTCTCCCGGGCCGGGCTCTCCGACGAACTCTATCAAGCCTCCAATGCGTTTCTCGGGCACCGGCGCGGCGGACTCGCCATGGCGACCGTGGTGGCCTGCGGCGGTTTTAGCGCGGTCTGCGGATCGAGTCTCGCCACCGCTGCAACCATGTCGAAGGTGGCCTATCCACCGATGCGCCGCTTCGGTTATTCGGATGCGCTGGCGACCGGCAGCATCGCTGCGGGCGGCACGCTGGGGATTCTCATTCCACCCAGCGTCATCCTGGTGATCTACGGCATACTCACCGAATCGGACATCGGTAAGCTGTTCATTGCCGGTGTGGTGCCCGGCATCCTCGGCGTGATGCTCTATCTCGTCGCCGTCATGATCACGGTGCGGCTCAATCCAAAATCGGGTCCGCCCGGCATTCGCACCGGCTGGCACGAGCGACTGATAGCCTTGCGCGGAGTGTGGGGCGTAGTGGTGCTTTTCGTGTTGGTGATTGGCGGTATCTACGGCGGTGTGTTTACGCCGACCGAAGCCGCCGGTATCGGCGCCTCGGGGAGTTTCCTGTTTGCGCTGGCCCGCCGGCGACTGACCCTGAGAGGGATTTTCGACGTCCTCGTCGAGAGCGTGCGCACCACCAGCATGATCTTTTTCGTGCTGATCGGCGCCTTGATGTTTTCGAACTACATCAACATCACCAGTCTGCCTACAGGGTTGGTCGAGTGGGTCACCTCGCTCGATGTCTCGCCGCTGATCGTGGTGGTGCTGATCATGGGCGTTTATGTGATCCTCGGTTGTGTGCTGGAGAGTCTCTCCATGATCCTGCTTACAGTACCCGTTTTTTATCCGGTGATGGTGGGACTCGATTTTGGTGATTTTATGGATCCGGAGATGGTGCTCATCTGGTTTGGCATCGTGATCGTGGTTGTCACCGAGATCAGTCTGATCACGCCACCGGTCGGATTGAATGTCTTCGTGCTGCGCAGCGTACTGCCGGAGGTGAAACTCTCCACCATTTTCCGCGGGGTGACGCCGTTTTGGTGCATGGATATCGTGCGCCTCATGTTGCTGGTCTTCATCCCGCCGCTGTCGCTCTATCTCCCATCGCTCATGGGTTGACGCCCCTGTGAACCACAGCCGCGCCAGCCTGCACGTGCATCACCCGGGGTTCGGCCGGCTGTGAGCTCACAAAACCCCGACATGAAAACGCTGGTGACGCAGCTTTGTGCAGGACGCGTCGATGTTCTCGCGCGCGCGATTTCCGCGCTGGAAAGAAACGTCACCTGGGCCGGCGAGTTGCTGGCGGCGATCCAACCGCATCTCGGCAACGCCCGGGTGATTGGACTGACGGGGGCGCCGGGAGTGGGTAAATCGACCTTGACCGGCGCACTGGTCGCCGAGTTGCGGCGGCGTGAACTCAGCGTCGGCGTGATCGCCGTCGATCCCTCCAGTCAACGCAGTGGCGGCGCGCTGCTGGGCGACCGTCTGCGCATGACCGACCATATCGGTGCCGATCCCGGTGTGTTCGTGCGCTCCGTCGCTTCACGCGGCAGCCTCGGCGGGCTCGCGCCGGTGGTGAGCCAGGCCGTGGATGTGATGGATGCCGCCGGACGCGATGTGATCATCATTGAGACCGTCGGCGTCGGACAATCGGAAACCGCCATCGTCGAGGTGGCGGATGTCAACGTTCTGATCTGCGCCCCCGGTCTGGGCGACGAGGTTCAGGCACAGAAGGCCGGGGTGCTGGAGGTGGTCGATCTGGTGCTGGTCAACAAGGCCGATCTGCCCGGTGCGTCCAGCTACGCCGAGCGGCTTGCGCTGACGCTGCACGGCAGCGGTCGCGAACTGCCGGTGCTGCTCACCGATGTGTTGAACGGGTCCGGGCTCGCGCCGTGCGTGGATGCGATGTTGAAGGTCGCGGCAACCGCAACGCCTGAACACCGGCTGCTGAAACGCCGCCGGCATCTGCGGCGCCTGTTGGCCGAGGCGTTGGCGCAGCGTTTGCTGGCCGAATGGAATATTGGGGAGAGTGATCATCTCGATCGTCTCTGCGATGCGATTCGCGCCGGTGAGACAACCGTACCGGAAGCGCTCGATCAATTGATCGATCAACGCCGAACGCAAGACTGAACAGGGGTTACTTCAAGTCGGCGAGGGTCCCGGGTGTGTCGATATCGGTCAGCACTGCCGCATCGTCCATCGCCAGATCAAAGACCAGATCGGGATACTGGCGCATCAGCCGGCGCGCACCCACATCGCCCTCCAGTGCCATCATTTCGGGGAAGAACCGCCGCGACCAGAGCACCGGATTGCCGCGCGTCCCCTCGAACGTGGGCACGATAATGCTGCGCCCCGCATCGGGTGCGAAGGCATCGAGGATGCGCGCCAGATGCGCGGCGGTGACCAGCGGCATATCGCCGAGCAGGACGACGACGCCGTCGATGCCGGCGGGGAGCGCGGCCAGGCCGGCGCGCAGCGAGGAGGAGAGACCACTGGCGTAGTCGGGGTTGTGCGCCAGCGTGATGTCGTGAGCGCTGAGAGTGGCGGCGATCTGTTCGTGCTGGTGTCCCGTCACCACCACCACACCGGCCAGGGGAACGCCCAACGCGGCATTGACGGCATGGCGGACCATCGGAGTTCCCGCTACCGGCCGCAGCAGCTTGTTGTCATCCCCCATGCGCTGCGAGCGGCCCGCGGCCAGCACGATAGCCGCGATTCGGGGCTGCTCTGACTTCGCCCGTTCGTTGGATTTTGCGTCACCCTCCGGCTTGGCGCGCTGCCCGGGCAACAGTCCTCCGCAGCCCCATCGGGCCATCTCGGTGTCGCTGGGGGGGTGGCCCGCGACGATGCGCGCCAGCAGCCCGTCGAGCCCGTTGGGTTTGGGTGAACGGGCGCAGCCGGGCAGTACCAGGATGGGGGTGTCGTCCTGCCGGGCCAGCACCAGCATGCTGCCCGGTTCCAGGGGGAAGCCGAAGCGCTCGATGCGGCCACCGCTAAGGCGGATGCCTGCGGGGATCATGTCAGCGCGATCCACGGTGGCCGAGGCGGCGCCGATGATGATCAGTTCGCACCCCGCGCCGCGTGCCCGGGCGATCGCCGCGGCCACCGCCTGGGGCTGGTGCCCGCAGGTGATCTCCAGGTCGATACCGTTACCCAGTTGTACCAACCGCCGCTGCATGCCGTCACGGAGCTCGCTGGTTCGTTTTTCGTCGCCTGCGCCAAGCCGGGTCAGGATCAGCGCGACCCGCAGTTGCCGGAACGGTGCAACCGCGATGCGGGTTGCGCTGGCGTCGATGGCGTCAAGGCAATGTTCCAGGCGCTGGCCGGGAATGGCGAAAGAGGCGATTTTTACGCGTGTCACCAGGTCCCCGGGCGCGACCCGCTGCCAGGGCGCCGCAGTGGCGACCAGCAGGTCCTCGTCGAGCAGATTGAGTGCTTCGATACGGTGGGGATCGAGTCGCACCAGACCGGCGACATCGGCCACCAGGTTGCAGTGGCCGGCGCCGGGTCGTGCGGCGTGGGTCCCGTCGCCCTGCAATACGGCCGCTACCTGGGCGGCCGCCTGATTCTCGTCCACGTCCTCGACATCCAGACGACAGCCGTACACAGACTCGCGGTTGGCCGCTCGCAAGGCTTCGATTTCGGGCGCTCCCAGGCGCCGTCCCTTGCGCAGCGTGCGCTCGGGCAACCGCAGGCTATGAGCGAGCAGCACGCCTTCAGCGTCATGCAGCGGAAACTCGCCGAAGATCATGGCATCACCTCGCGGTTGCGCTGCTCGACGATCTGCGCCAGGGCAGCGACTGCGATCTCCCCCGGTTCGCGGCCGCCCAGATTCAAGCCAATGGGCGCGTGGATGCGCGTCAAATCGGCGCCCGGCACCTGTTCCCTCAGCCGCTCCAGGCGTGCTGCGTGGGTGCGGCGACTGCCGAGTGCGCCGACGTAGAAGGCGGGGCTCTGCAGCGCCGCGCACAGCGCGGGATCGTCGATCTTGGGATCGTGAGTGAAGGTCACCACCGCGGTGCGCTCGTCGGGATGCAGCTCGGTGAAGGCCTGCTCCGGCCATTGTGCGCGCAGTTCGGTGCCCGGGAACCGCTGCGCATCGGCGAAGGCCTGACGGGGATCGACCACCACGACATCGAATCCCGCCAACGCCGCCATGGGTGCGAGGAGCTGGCTGATGTGCACCGCGCCGACGATGATCAGCCGCAACGGAGGTGAGTAGCTGCGCACGAACAGCCCTTCCCCGGCCAGCGATGCGCTGCGGTTGTTGAGCAACAGCTGGCGCACTTGCTTGAGCTGCTCGAGGTTGAGTTCCAGATCGCCCCGGCTTTCGTTGCAGCAGACCAGCGCTTGCGCGCCGTCGGCGAGACGGGTGACCAGGGCCAGCGAACGATGCGCCTGTTGGAATGCACGCAGCTGGTCGAGCAGGAGACGTTTCACCGCAGAGGCTCCACGTAGACCTGAATGGTCCCGCCGCAGGAGAGTCCGACTTCCCAGGCGCGTTCGTTGGTGACGCCAAAATCCAGCATCTGTGGCGTGCCATCGCGAATCACCGTCTGCGCTTCCTGAACCACCGTGGTCTCGACACAGCCGCCGGAAACGGAACCGGAAAATTCGCCTCTGTCGTTGACCAGCAGATGGCTGCCCACCGGTCGCGGCGACGAGCCCCAGGTTTGGACCACGGTCGCCAGGGCGACGCCGAGGCCGGCGTCGAGCCACTGCGCGGCCTGTTCCATCAACTCCTGATCGCCGGGGTGCATCGCAGCGCGTGCCTAGGTGGGCCCGGGCCGCGCAGCGGGAGCCGCGATGCCGAAGGCGCACAGCCTGAAAAAATCTTCGGTGATCTGCGCGATCGACATCCCCTTGCCGGGCGTGTACCAGCGTGACATCCAGTTGCACATGCCGAGAATGCCATAGGAGGCCATTTTAGGATCGAGATCGGCCTGGAACTCACCCGCCGCCTGGCCTTCCGCGACCAGCTGGACCCAGAGGTCGGTATACTCGCGCCACACCTTGCGCAGCGCGTCGAGTTTCTTCTGGTCCTTGAAGATGTGGTTCTCGCGCAGCATGACGGTGGTCTCCAGATACCCGGGACTGTAGCTGCTGAGGTGCATCTCCATGGCCGCATGAAGCTTGCCCAGATGGTCGCCTTGCGCGGCCATGATATTGCGCAGGTTGCGCAACAGGATATTGCTCTGTGGCAGGATCAGTTCGAGCAGGATGTCCTCGCGGCTTTTGAAGTAATAGTAGATCCCCTCACGTTTGATGCCGACTTCGTTGGCGATGTCTTCGATGGAGGTCTGGGCAACGCCCTTGCGCTCGAATATCTCGGCGGCCCGGCGCAGAATCTGTACCCGTCGTGACATGCTCCGCTTCCCGTCCCTTAGCTGTGAGAAGGATTTACTGGTTGTAAAATACGATTTCTAATGTACTGATTCACCCTTTATTAAGCAATAGATTATTTTACAGGTCTGTAAAAACGACATTTACAGCGATCCTGGATTTTGTTAGCGTTTCAAGAGCGGTGCCGCAGTCTAAAATGGTTCTAAGAACGAGTGTGCGGCGTCGGGGATCGAGGAGGAGAGGAGATTACACGCTCTGATCGTGGCGGACCATCGGCCCGGCGCGCCCAGTGCGAGTGCCCTCGCCCGACCCGACCCCGACAACCAGACCAATCCGGCACGGGAGGAGACAGGGTGAGCGCATTCAAGGCTGAGATTCCCTACGGCGCGTACTGGAGTACGCCCTTTGCACGATGGCAGGGAAGCTTCGCGACGCTGCACAGCGTGCGGTTTGCCGCCGAAGTCGTGCGCGACGAATTGCAACGGCGCGATATCCCCGGTTCGATCTTCGACTACGGAGTGCTGGGCACCAGCGTGCCGCAAAAGCACAGTTTTTACGGTCTGCCCTGGCTGATGGGGATGGCGGGGGCACTCCAGGTCGGCGGGCCGACCATCGCCCAGGCCTGCGCCACGGGAGCGCGCTGCCTGCTGGCCGCGACCCAGGAGATCGAGACCGGTCTGGCGACCGCGGCGCTGGCGGTGACCTGCGATCGCACCTCCAACGGTCCGCACCTCTACTACCCCAATCCCCTGGGTCCCGGCGGCACCGGCGATCACGAGAACTGGGTGATGGACAATTTCTCCTGCGATCCGCTCGGCAACCACGCCATGATCCAGACCGCGGAGAACGTCGCCGCAAAACACGGAATCACCGCCGCCGAGCAGCACGACGTGGTGCTGCGGCGCACCGAGCAGTACCGCATGGCCCTGGCCGATGATGGGGCCTTCCTGAAACGCTTCATGACGCTGCCCTTTGCCGTGCCCAACAGCAGTTTCCGCAAAACGGTCGGGCAGTTGACAGGGGACGAGGGCGTCACGCTCTCAACCGCCGAGGGGCTGGCGAAGCTGCGTCCCGTGGTGAACGGCGGGACCGTCACCTTCGGCGGACAGACTCACCCGGCCGACGGCAGCGCGGCCATCGTTCTTGCGGCTCCGGAGCAGGCGCGGGCGCTGAGCCGCGATCCCGCCATCGTCATCCGCCTGCTCGGTTTCGGTCAGGCGCGCGCCGAATTGGCCTACATGCCCGAGGCCACCATCCCTGCCGCAAAGAACGCCCTGGCGATGGCCGATCTGCCCATCGCCCGCATGGACGCCATCAAGTCGCACAATCCCTTTGCGGTGAACGACATCGCCTTTGCCCGCGCCACGGGCGCCGATGCCATGACCATGAACAACTACGGCAGTTCGCTGATCTGGGGCCACCCCCAGGCGCCGACCGGGATGCGGGCGGTGATCGAACTGATCGAGGAACTGGTGCTGCGCGGCGGCGGTTACGGGCTGTTCGAGGGCTGCGCCGCGGGCGATACCGCCATGGCGGTGGTGCTGCAGGTGGATACCCGCTGATGAGCGCCTACCCGGATCTGCCGCCGATCTTCCCGACGGTAGTCCACATGCTGGCCGATGCAGCCGCACGCGCACCGCACCATCCCGCGCTGGAGATGGGCAACGAAGCGCTCACCTACGGACAGTATCTGAGCTGTGTCGCCGGTTTTGCCAATGAATTGATCGAGCACGGTGCGCGCGGCGAGCGGGTTGCCCTGGTGCTCGGTAACTCGCTCGATATCGCAGTGGCGATGTTCGCAGCGCATGCCGCGGGTGCCCAGGTGGTGCCCCTCAATCCCATGTACTCGACGCGCGAGCTGGGTGAAATCCTCGCCGACGCCGAGCCGCGGGTGATGGTATACGATGAGGCGGCCGCCGAACGGGTACAACCGTTGGTGACCAAACCTGGCATTGCCTGCGCGGTCCATGTCGGCGGCGCTGCCGGACGGCGCCTGATCGCCTGGGCCGACGAGGCGCGGGAGCTCCCGCAGCCGTCGCCTGATCCCGAAGAGCTGGCGACGCTGCAATACACCGGCGGTACCACCGGCATTCCCAAGGGAGTGAACATCACCCACGGACAGATGGCGCTCAACATCAGCCAGCGCGAGGCGCTGCTGCCGACGCGCCCCGAGAGCGAACGGCTGCTCTGCGTCATGCCCATGTTCCATGTCTACGCCGTGGCCATGGCGTTGCACCTCACCTGCTATTGCCGTGGCACCCTGGTGATTCTGCCGCGCTACCGCCCCGACTGGGTGCTCGGCGCCCTGGCCGAACGGCGCATCACGCTCTTTCCCGGCAGTCCGACCATCTACACCGGACTGATGCAGCACGAGGATTTTGCGCGCACCGATTTCTCGGCGCTGCGCCTCTGTTATTCGGGCGCCGAGCGCCTGCCGGTGGATACGCTGCTGGCCTGGGAGCAGGCCACGGGCTGCAAGACGCTCGAAGGCTTCGGTCAGTCCGAGTCCGGCCCGGTGCTGTGCTTCAATCCCGAGCGCGGCGAGCGCAGGCCGCTCTCCGTGGGGATCGCCGTGCCCTACACCGAGATCCAGATCGTCGATACCGAAACCGGCACCCGCGTATTGCCCACGGGGGAGCCTGGCGAGATCCGTGCCCGTGGACCGCAGATCATGCACGGCTACCGCAACCGGCCCAGGGAAACGGCGGAGACCCTGCGCGACGGCTGGCTCCACACCGGCGATCTGGGCTATCTGGATGAGCAGGGTTATCTGTTCATCGCCGGGCGCAAGAAGGAGATGGTGATCGTCGGTGGCTTCAACGTCTATCCGCGCGAGATCGAAGAGCTGCTCTGCGCCCACGACGAGGTGCTGGAGGCGGCGGTGGTCGGAGTGCCCGACAGCTATCGCGGCGAGCAATTGCGCGCCTATGTCGGCCTGCGGCCGGGCAGCACGCTGGACGGCGAGGCGCTGCGCACCTATTGCACGGCGAACCTGGTGAAGTACAAGGTTCCCGCGTTGATCGAAATTGTGGACGCATTGCCGCGCACCACGGTGGGCAAGATCGACAAAAAGGCGCTGACGGCCATCGCGGGCGCGGAGGCGGGCGTATGAACGTTGCCGACTGGATCGACCGCCACGCCGATTTCACGCCGGACAAGATGGCGCTGCGCTACGGCGAGGGTGGCTACAGCTACGCCGGTCTGGCCGTCGCCGTGGCGCGCCTGGCCGGCGTGTTGCAGAAACGGCTGCGGGTGCGGGCGGGCGATCGCGTCGCCTACGTAGGCTACAACAGCCCGGAGATGCTGATCCTGCTGCTGGCCTGTGCACGCGTCGGCGCGATTTTTCTACCCCTCAACTGGCGGCTGGCGGCACCCGAGCATCGCGCCATCGTCAACGACTGCGAACCGGTGGTGCTGTTCGCGCGCGAGGAGTTCGTCGCGCGGGTGGAGGAGAATCGCGGACGCATCGCCTGCCGCTCACTGGTAACCTACGGTCAACCCGCGCAGGGCTGGCTGGGCTATGCCGATCTGCTCGAGGACGCCGTCGCGCTACGCGGCCGCGACAGTCAAGCGGGCTACGATGCACCGCTGCTGCTCTGCTACACCTCAGGTACTACCGGCTTGCCCAAGGGCGCGTTGCTCAGCCAGAACGCGCTGCTCCATGCCGCCATCAACAGCGCCCATATGCACGACCTCACCAGCGAGGATCGGGTGCTGACCAGCTTGCCGCTGTTTCACGTCGGCGGGCTTAATATCCAAACCCTGCCGGCGCTGCATGCTGGCGCTACGGTCACACTGCAAGCCACTTTCGATCCGCTGGCGACCCTGGCGGCCATCGCCGAGCAGGCGATCACGCTCACCGTCCTGGTGCCGGCGCAGCTGGTGGCCATCCTGGCCACACCGCAATGGCAGACGACCGATCTCTCCAGCCTGCGCGTGATCAGCACCGGATCGACGCTGGTTCCCGCCTCGCTCATCGCCGCGGTGCATGCGCGCGGCGTGCCGCTGATCCAGGTCTATGGCGCCACCGAAACCTCGCCCATCGCCACCTACCTGACGCGCAGCGATGCCCAGCGCAAACCCGGTTCGGCGGGAAAAGCCGCTCTGCACTGCGAGATGCGTATCGTCGACGAGCAGGACCGTGAGGTGGCGCGCGGTGCTTCGGGCGAGATTCTGATTCGCGGTCCCAATGTGATGACGGGCTACTGGAACCAGCCCGAAGCCACGGCGGCGTGCCTGCGCAACGGCTGGTATTACACCGGCGACGTGGGCCATCTCGACGCCGAGGGTTATCTCTACGTCGATGACCGCAAGAAAGAGATGATCATCAGCGGCGGCGAGAACATCTACCCCGCCGAGTTGGAAAATCTGCTGGCCGGGCACGAAGCGATCGTCGAGGCCGCCGTGGTCGGTCGGCCCGATGCCAAGTGGGGCGAGATCCCGGTGGCGGTCGTGGTGCTGAAGAACGGCCACACGCTGGATCGCGAGGCGCTGGCGAGCTTCTTCGAAGGCAAGCTCGCCCGTTTCAAACATCCGCGCGATCTGATCTGTGTCGACGCGCTGCCGCGCAATCCGCTGGGCAAGATCCAGAAACAGATACTTCGTGAAATGGTTGCCGCCAGCGCTGCGGGCGCAGCGGCAGGTTGAGGAGTTCACCGCTATGGCGTTGAAGATAGGAATCGATGTCGGTGGCACCTTCACCGATTTTCTGGTGGCCGGCGAAGGGCGCGAACCGCGTATCCACAAAGTGCTCTCGACGCCGCACGATCCGTCGGTCGCGGTGCTGGAGGGGCTGCGCGAGATTGCCGGATCGGAGACTCCGCCACAGTCGCTGGAGGCTTTCATCGGCGGCATCGAGACCATCGTCCACGGCACCACGGTGACCACCAACGCCACGCTGACGCGCACCGGCGCCAAGTCGGGCCTGATCACCACCCGCGGGGTGCGCGATGCGCTGGAGATGCGCCGCGGCATCCGCGAGGAGCAGTACAACAACCGCTATACCAACGTCGTTCCGCTGGTGCCGCGCTATCTGCGCGCCGGCGTCGGCGGCCGGCTGGATCGCGATGGCGGCGAGGTCGAGGCGCTGGACATGGAGGGCGTGCGCAAGGCTATCGAGCTGTTCCGCCAGGAGGGGGTCGAGGCGGTCTCGATCTGCTTCATGAACTCCTTTGCCAATCCCGCGCAGGAGCAGGCCGCGGCCGAACTGGTGCGCAGCGCGCTGCCTGACGCCTACCTCACCGTCTCCGCCGATCTGCTGCCCTCGATTCGGTTCTACGAGCGGGTCAGCACCACGGCCCTCAACAGCTACGTCGGCCCGATCCTCAACCGCTATCTCAACCAGCTCACCGGGCGTCTCAAGGAGGCCGGATTCCAGGGGATACTGCTGATCATGCAGTCCAACGGCGGCGTCATGTCGCCCCAGGTGGCGCGCGAGAAGGCGGCGCTGACGCTGCTCTCGGGACCCGCGGGCGGACCCGGCGCGGGACTGGCGTACGCGCGGGCCCATGGCCACGAGCGTTGCATCGTCACCGACATGGGCGGCACCAGCTTCGAAGCGGCGCTGGTGGACAAGACGCCGGTGATGGTCAACGACGGCACCATCGACCGCCTCAAGATCGCGCTGCCGATGCTCGGCATCCACACCATCGGTGCGGGCGGCGGCTCCATCGGCTGGATCGACGAGGGCGGCCTGCTGCGCATGGGGCCGCAGAGCGCCGGCGCCGATCCGGGTCCGGCCAGCTACAGCAAGGGGGGCACGCTGCCGTGCACCACCGACGCCAACCTGGTGCTGGGCTATCTCAATCCCGACTACTTTGCCGGTGGCAAGATGAAGCTCGACCTGGAGGCCGCGCGCCGTGCCATCAAGGAGCACATCGCTGACAAGCTCGATCTCAGTGTCGAAGAGGCCGCCGCGGGCATGTACCGTGTAGCCTGTACCAACATGGCGCAGGGGGTGCGCGAGATCACCATCAAGCGCGGCTTCGATCCGCGCGAATTCCCGCTGGTGGTGGCGGGCGGCGCCGGCCCCATCCACTCCTGCCTGATCTGCGAGGAACTCGACATCCCGTTCCAGATCGTGCCGCGCGAATCCTCCATCCTCTGCGCCTCGGGGATGCTGATGAGCGATCTCAAGCACGATTTCGTGCGCACCTTCGTCGCACCGCTGGCGAGCGTGGATTGGGAACGGCTCGCGCAGCTGATCGGCGACATGGAGACCGAGGGCGGACGGCTGCTCGACGAGGAGCGCATTCCCAAGGGGCAGCGCACCCACGTCGTCAAGTTCGACTGCCGCTACCTCAAGCAGTACCACGAGGTCTCCTTCGAGGTGCCGCGCGCGGCGCTGGAGGGGCGCAATGTCGCCGCGATCACCAGGGCTTTCCACGCCGAGCACAACCGTCTCTACGGCTACTCGCTGGAGGAGCAGGGGGTGCCGGTGGAGATCATCAACGTGCGGGTGCAGGCCATCGGCAGCACCGACAAGCCGGTCTACCGCGAACTGCCCCATGCCGGCGCCGATGCCGAACACGCGCGCAAGGGCAGCCGCGCCATGTACGTCTTCGAAACCCGCGAGTTCCAGGAGGTGCCGGTCTACGATGGGCATCGCATGGCCCGCGGCAACCGGCTTGCAGGACCCGCCATGATCGAGGAGGAGACCACCGCGATTTTCGTCTCGGCGGCCTTCGACTGCGTGGTGGACAAGTACGGCTCCTTCGCCCTTTACCGCAAGGGACGCGAAGATTTGGTCGCCGAAGCATTGAAGACAGGAGGCAAGGCATGAGCACCCAGGTCGATCCGATTCTGCTGTCGGTCTACGCGCGCACCTTCAAATCGATCACCGACGAGATGAGTCTCTCGGTGCAGATGACCACGCGCTCGCCGATCCTCTGCGAGGCGAAGGACTTCGTCACCGGGCTCTACGACGCCGAAGGCAATATGCTCGAACAGACCGAGAATCTGCCCATCCTCGCCTTCTCGCTGGCGCCGGTCTGCAAATACATCATCGAGTACTTCGAGGGCGATTTCAGCGAAGGCGATGTGATCTTCCACAACGACGTCTTCAGCCTCGGCAACCAGAACAACGACGTCGCCGTCTACAAACCGGTCTTCGTCGACGGCGAGCTGGTGGGTTTCACCGCGGTCAAGGGCCACCAGGCGGACATCGGCGGCGCGGTGCGCGGCGGCTACAACCCCAACGCCACCGAGGTGTGGCAGGAGGCGCTGCGTATCCCGCCGGTCAAAGTCTACGAGAAGGGCAAGCTGCGCAAGGATGTCTGGGATCTGATCTTTGCCAACATCCGCCTCGACATCGTCCAGCACGACATGCGTGCGCAGATGGGGGCGTGCACCGTGGGCGAGCGGCGCCTGCAGGATCTGGTACGCAAGTACGGGCGCGCGAGTTTCGATGCGCACAAGGCGGCGCTGTTCGAGGCCTCGCGCAAGATGATCGAGGCCGAGATCGCGCAGATCCCCAACGGCGTCTATCAAGGCGAAGGGATGATCTATTTCGACGGCCACCATGACGGCAGCGAGTTCACCATCCGTGTCAAGATCACCGTCGAGGATCGCAAGATCACCTTCGACTACAGTGACACCGACGCGCAGACCGACGGCTTCGTCAACGGCACCTTCACCTCCAGCGCCTCGGCCACCATCCTCACCTTCCTGCAGATGGTCAATCCCGACATCCCGCACAACGAGGGGATGGTCGCGCCCATCGAGATCATCATCCCCGAGGGGACGGTGCTCAACGCCAGTTACCCCAAGGCGACCACCTTCGGCAATCATCTCTGCCCGCCCAACGCCGACGCCATCATCCGCGCGCTGGCGCCGGTGATCCCGGAGCGGGTGACGGCGGGGTGGAACAACCTGCTCTGCTCGCTGACCACCGGCGTCGACCCCCAGCGCAACGAGCCCTATGTCGATATCGGCTTCATGGGGTTGAAGGGCGGCTCGGGCGCCATGAAGGGCACCGACGGCTACGACCACATCGGCATGATCGATGCCTCGGGGGGTGTGCTCGATCAGGACTACGAGATGTTCGAGCAGATGACGCCGCATCGGCTGGTGCGCCACGAGTACATCCCCGATTCCGGCGGCCCCGGCCAGTGGCGCGGCGGACTGGGCGTGGTAACCGAATTCGTCATCGGTTCCGACGACACCCAGCTGGTCACCTTCGGCGACGGCGATTTCGAGCCGGCCTTCGGCCTCTTTGGCGGCGAAGGCAGCATCCTCAACACCATCCAGCTCACCTATCCGGATGGGACGAAGGTGGTGCCGAAGAACAAGGACCTGATCAAGGGCGTGCCCAAGGGCACCTTCTATCACCAGATCGCCGGCGGCGGGGGCGGCTATGGCGAACCCGGTAAACGCGATCGCAAGAAACTGGCCGCCGAGGTGCGCAACGGCGTGATCACCCCCGAACAGGCGCGCGACGCCTACGGTTATGAGCCGTCCGCCAGCCTGACAGGGAGCCCAACAAGTGCTAGGTAGACCCGCAACTTCAGAAAGGATTTTTGGCGAGTTCCTTCTCCCCAGGGGAGAAGGAGGGGATGAGGGGAGGGACTTCGATCCCGTGACGCCCCTCACCCTAACCCTCTCCCCGAGGGAGAGGGAACCGGGTTTGGTTGACGTGAATGTGACCGAGGCGGCTTGAGCCCATGGATTTCGATCTCAGCGAAGAGCAGCAGGCGGTGCGCGATACTTTCGCGCGCTTCTGCGACGAGCGCATCGCCCCGCAGGCCGAGGCGCTGGACGAAGCGCACGCCTTTCCGCGCGAACTCTTCAACGAGTTGGGGGCGCTGGGGTTTTTCGGTATGCGTTATCCCGAGGCCTCGGGCGGCTCGGGGATGGATCTGGTGAGCTACGTGCTGGCGCTGACCGAGGTGTCGCGCGGTTCGCTGTCGCTGGCCGGCGCGGTGGCCATGCAGTCGCTGATGGGCACCAAGTTCCTGGAGATGCTGGGGAACTCCACCATTCATGAACAGTTGTTCCGGCCGGCGCTGGCCGGCGAAAAGATCGGCGGCATCTGCATGACCGAGCCCAACGCCGGCTCTGATCTCGGCGGTATCACCACCAGCGCGATCAAGGTCGATGGCGGCTATCGGTTGAACGGCCAGAAGACCTGGATCACCTCGGCGCCGGTGGCCGATTTCTTCACCGTCTTCGCCAAGGCCGGTGCCGAGAAGAGGCTCACCATCTTCCTGGTCGAGCGTGATTTCGCGGGGCTCGCCGTTGGCCGCGCCATCGAGAAGATGGGGGTGTGGGCGCTGCCCACCTCCGAGGTCGCCTTCGACGACTGCTTCGTGCCCGACAGCCACCGGTTGAGTCGGGAGGAGGGTGACGGCGAGGCGCACCTGCGCAAGCTCCTGGCCGAGATCCGCATCATCACCGGCGCCATGGCGGTGGGGGTGGCGCGCGCCGCGCTCGCAGCCGCCATCAACTACGCCGCCGAGCGCCAGCAGTTCGGCAAGCCCATCAACCGCTTTCAGGCGATTCAGCTCAAGCTCGCCGAGATGGCCACCGAGCTCGAGGCCGCCGAGCATCTGGTCCACTACGCCGCCTGGCTGAAAGACAACGAGCGCCCGCACCACAAGCAGTCGGCCATGGCCAAGCTGTTTGCCTCGGAGACCGCGGCGCGCGTCGCCGATCAGGCCGCGCGGGTGGCCGCCTCCTACGGCTACGCCATGGAGTACCCCTTCCAGCGCTACCTGCGCGATGTGCGCTTCACCCTGATCGGCGGCGGCACCAGCGAGATCCTCAAGCTGATCATCGCCAAGGAGTTATCGACATGAACCAGCGGCGTATCCGGGTGCTGATCGCCAAACCCGGCCTCGACGGCCACGACCAGGGCGCCAAAGTAGTCGTACGGGCCCTGATGGACGCCGGTTTCGAGGTGATCTACACCGGCCTGCGCCAGACCCCCGAGGCGGTGGCGCGGGTGGCCATGGAGGAGGATGTGGATGTGATCGGCCTCTCCAGCATGGCCGGTTCGCACCTCCCCTTCTGCCAGCGCCTGAAGGTGCTGCTCGACGAGCACGGCCTGGGCGACAAGGTGTGGCTGGTGGGGGGCAACGTCCCGCCCCAGGATCATGCGGCGCTGCAGGCGATCGGCGTCGATGCGATCTTCGCCCAGGGCAGCAAGCTGCGCGAGATCGTCGACTACATCAATGAGAAGGTGCAATGACCATCTATACCGACGACGGCCGGGTGATCAACGAGTCCGGCATCGAGATCAAGAGCGCCTACGGTCCCGACGATGTGGCCGCTTCCGGCGGCGTCGAGATGGTGGGCGCGCCGGGCGAGTATCCCTTTACCCGCGGCATCCACCGCGAGATGTACCGCAAGCGGCCGTGGACCATGCGCCAGTACGCCGGCTTCGGCAATCCGCAGGATACTAACCAGCGTTTCAAGTACCTGATCGCCAACGGCCAGACCGGGCTCAACGTCGCCTTCGACCTGCCCACCCAGATCGGCCTCGACAGCGACGATCCGCTGGCGGTCGGCGAGGTGGGGCGGGTCGGCATGGCGGTCGATTCGCTGCGCGATTTCGAGATCGCCTTCGACGGCATCGACCTGGAGAAGATCACCGTCTCGCTCACCATCAACGGCGCGGCGGCCATCCTCATCGCCATGTACCTCGCCATGGCCGAGAAGCGCGGCTACGACGTCAAGACGCTGCGCGGCACGGCGCAGAACGACATCCTCAAGGAGTTCATCGGCCGCGGCACCTGGATCTTCCCGGTGGAGCCGTCGGTGAAGCTGGTCTGCGACACCATCGAGTACTGCGCCGAGCACGCCCCCAAGTACAGCCCGGTGAGCGTGTGTGGTTATCACATCCGCGAATCGGGGGCGACGCCGACCCAGGAGATGGCCTACGCCTTCTGCATCGCCAAGGCCTATGCCGACGAGACGCTGAAACGCGGTCTGGCCATCGACGAATTCGCCGGGCGTCTCTCCTACAACTTCAACATCTTCGGCAACCTCTTCGAGCAGGTGGCGAAGTTCCGCGCCGGGCGCGGGCTGTGGGCGAAGATCGTCAAGGAACACTACGGCGCGCAGCAACCGTCGTCGATGTGGCTGCGCATGATCGCCGGCGGCGGGGGCGGCGGGCTCACCTTCGAGCAGCCCGAAGTCAACATCGTGCGCGGCGCCTACTACGCGCTGATCTCGTCGCTCTCCGGCACCCAGACCATGGCGCTCTGCTCCTACGACGAGGCCTACACCATCCCCACCGAATACTCGGCGCGCCTGTCGCTGCGCACCATGCAACTGCTGATCAAGGAGATGGGGCTGTGCGACACCGTCGACCCGCTGGCCGGCAGCTACTACATGGAGACGCTGACCAACCAGATGCGCGACGAGATGGAGACCATCATGGCCGAGGTGGACAAGGCCGGCGGCATCGTCAAGCTGGTGGCGAGCGGCGAGATCCAGGCCAAGGTCTCGGCCCAGGCCTACCGCATGCACCAGGACATCGAGTCGGGACGCTTCCCCAAGGTCGGCGTCAACTGCTACCAGATGGAAGAGGAGGAGCGCAGCGTCGAGTTCCATCCCTATAACGAGGCCGACGCGCAACTGCAGGTCGACAGCCTCAATCGCGTGCGCCAGGAGCGTGACGAGGCACAGGCACAGCAGGCCCTGGCCCAGGTGCGCGGTGATGCCGAGGCGGGCCGCAACGTCATGCCCGCCATCGTGGCGGCGGTCAAGGCGTATGCCACGGTCGGCGAAATCACCCAGGCGATGGTGGCGGTCTACGGCCGCTACCGTGAACCGATTCGGTTCTAGGCCGGGTACCGGATTTCATGTTTGCAAAGATCATTTTTCTCTCGCCAAGACGCAAAGGACGCCAAGAAAACTGGAACCATGACAGAAGACCACATCCGCAAGCGGGGCGTTAACGTTTCCTAGCCATTCAATCCAAGTTTGATGACTTGGCGCTCTTCGCGTCTTGGCGAGAGGAAAAGAGAGAACCATCGGGCGAGCCACTTCGCCGAATGAGCATTCGAGCTGTTGCAGGACACTGGAGGTAGTGACGAGATGAACCAACCCGAGATTCAGGAGTACGCCGCGCCGACGACGGTGCGCGAAGCGGTCGAACTGCTTGCCCGCGGCGAGGCCACCATCCTCGCCGGCGGCACCGATCTGATGGTGCAGGGCGAATCGGGCCGCGTGCGCTATCAGCCGCTGCTGCTCAACGTGCGCCGCATCGCCGAGATGACGGGCGTGCGCGTTGAAGGCGATCAACTGCGCCTCGGCGCGCTGACCACCATCACCGAACTGGAAGAGAACCCGCTGATCCAGGAGCACCTGCCGCTGCTGGTGCGCGCCGCTGATGTCTTTGCCAGCCCGCAGATCCGCAACGCAGCGACCGTGGGCGGCAACATCTGCAACGCCTCGCCCGCCGGCGACACCCTGGTGCCGCTGCTGGTGCTGAATGCCGAGGTGGAGCTGGCGGCGTGGGATGGCGGCACGGTGGTCACCCGCCGGCTGCCGCTGCAGGATTTCTTCGCCGGTCCCGGCAGGACGCACCGCCAGCCCCATGAGTTGCTTACCGCGATCCATGTGCCGCTGCCACCCGCCGGTTTCGTCGCCTGGTTCGAGAAGTTCGGTACCCGCCCGGCGCTGGATATCTCCACCGTCTCGGTAGCCATCGGCGGTGTGCTCACCGACCGCGCCTTTAGCGATGTGCGCGTCGCCTTCGGCTCCGTGGGGCCGACGCCTTACCGGGCGACCGCCACCGCCGCTGCGCTGGAGGGCAAACCCCTGGACGAGGTGACCATCGCCGCCGCGGCGACGGCGGCCAAGGAGGAGGTCCACCCCATCGATGACGCGCGGGCCAGTGCCTGGTACCGCCACGAACTCATCGCCAATCTGACCAAGAAGGTACTGCGCCATGTCACTGCTGCGTGAAATCCGCTTCCGTCTCAACGGCAGCCCGGTCCGGGTATCGGTCCCGGTCACTATGAGTACGCTCGACCTGCTGCGCGAGGAGCTGGGACTGACCGGCACCAAGTACGGCTGCGGCGAGGGCGAATGCGGCGCCTGCACCATTCTCATGGATGGTGTGTCGGTCAACGCCTGTCTGATGTTCGCCGTCGATTGCGAGGGTCGCTCCATCACCACCATCGAAGGCATCGCCGAAGACCCGGCCAACGACGAACTGCGCCACACCATGGTCAGGCACGGCGGCGTGCAGTGCGGTTTCTGCACCCCGGGCATGGTGGTGCAGACCAAGGCGCTGTTGGACGGCAATCCCCATCCCAACCGCAACGAGATCCAGCGCGGGCTGGAGGGCAATCTGTGCCGCTGCACCGGTTACAAAAAGATCGTCGACGCGGTAGCGGACCTGGCAGGAACAACGGAGTGAATACCATGATCGCGGTAAAGAAAGAGTCGTTGATCGGCCGCAGCATCCCGAAGCTCGATGCGCCGGACAAGGTGTCCGGCCGCACCCGTTACATTCAGGATCTGAACCTGCCCGGGCAGCTGGTGGGCAAGATCCTGCGCACCGACCGCATGCACGCGCGCATCCTCTCCATCGATACCAGCGCCGCCGCGGCGCTGCCCGGCGTGCGTGCGGTGATCACCGCCAAGGATCTGCCGCGCTGCTCGATCGGGATCAACAAGGACAATCCGCCGCTCAAGGGCGACAAGGTGCGCGCCGAACGCGACGAGATCGCCGCCGTGGCCGCCGAGAGCGAGGAGATCGCCGCCGAGGCGCTGCGCCTGATCAAGGTCGAGTACGAAGACCTGCCGACGATCTTCGATCCGCGCGAGGCGGTGCGCGAGGGCGCCCCGGTGATCCAGGACGCCAAGCCCGACAACGTGTGCATGGAGTTCAGCTACGAGCACGGCGACATCGACGCTGCCGAAGCGGAGTGCGACGTGGTGGTGGAGGACACCTTCAAGCTCCACTACGTCACCCACTGCTGCATGGGGGTGAGCGGGGTGATCGCCGATTTCGATGCGGCCTCCGGCAATCTCACCCTCTACTCCAACACCCAGGTGCCGTTCCTGCACAAGCGCGAATTCGCCGAGGTGCTGGAGATGGATCCCAACCGCATCCGCATCATCCAGCCGCCCATCGGCGGCGGCTTCGGCTCCAAGCTCGACATCTATCCGTTCGAACCCATTGCGGTGTTTCTGGCCAAGAAGGCGCGGCGGCCGGTGAAGCTGGTCTTTACCCGCGAGGAGGAGTTCATCGCCTCGCCGACGCGCCAGCCCGCCTACGTGCGCCTGCGCAGCGGCGCCAAAAAGGACGGCACCCTGATGTTCCGCCGTTTCGAGGCGCTGCTCGACAACGGCGCCTACACCTCGTGGGGGGCGACCATCCCGTTTGTGATGATGCAGACCGCCTCGTCGCTCTACCGGGTGCCGCACTGCCGTTATCACACGCGCGCGGTCTACACCAACAATCCGACCGCGGGTTCGTTCCGCGGCTACGGCAATCTGCAGGCCACCTTCGCCATCGAACAGCACATGGATCAGCTGGCCGACGCCATCGGCATGGATCCGCTGGCGTTCCGTCTGAAAAACGCGCAGGACCCCGGCGAGACCACCGGCCAGGGACTGCACTTCAAGAGCTGCGGACTCAAGCAGTGCCTGACCACGGCGGCCGAGCGCAGCGACTACGCGGCCAGGCGTGCCGCCAACGCCGCGGCCCGCGACAACGGCAATCCCATCAAGCGCGGTGTCGGCATCGCCTCGATGCTGCACGTCGGCGGCGGGGCGAAGATCTACCCCTCCGACGGTTGCGGCACCATCCTCAAGATGGACGACTTCGGCCGCGTCACCATCATGACCGGCGCCTCGGAGATCGGGCAGGGTTCGGAAACCGTCATCGCGCAGCTGGTGTGCGAGGAACTCGGCGTGCCGATGTCGTCGGTGACGGTGGTCAACAACGACACCGACGTCACGCCGTGGGATGTGGGTGTGCATGCCAGCCGCACCACCTTCATCGCCGGCAACGCCGCCATCGGCGCCGCGCGCCTGGCGAAGGAGAAGATTCTCTCCGCCGCCAGTTCGGTGACCGATATCCCCGCCGACGGGCTCGACCTGCGTGCCGGCAACATCGTGCGCACCGCCGACGACGAGGTGGTGATGCGTCTCGACAAGCTGCTACGCTCGCTGCACTTCCGCGACAAGGCCGAGCTGGTGATGACCAGCTTCTACTACGAGCCGCCCAGCGTGCATCAGGACAAGGGTTTCAAGGGCGATGTCTCCGCCGCCTACGCCTGGGCCACCCAGGTGGTGGAGGTCGAGGTCGACACCGAGACCGGCATCGTGCGCCTGCTCAAGGTGACCGCCGCCCACGATGTGGGACGGGTACTGAACCGTCTCGGCATCGAGGGGCAGATCGAGGGCGGTATCGTGATGGGGCAGGGCTATGCCCTCACCGAGGATCTGCTGGTCAGGGAAGGGCGCTGCCTCAATCCCAACTTTCGCGATTACAAACTGGTCACCGCGCCCGAGGTCCCCGAGATCGACGTGACCTTTATCGAGACCATGGACGGCGAAGGTCCGCAGGGCGCCAAGGGCGTGGGCGAGGCGCCGGCCATCTGCATTGCGGCCGCCACCGCCAACGCCATCTACAACGCCACCGGGGTGCGCATGCACGAAGCGCCGTTCACACCGGAGAAGGTCTACCGGGCCTTGCGTGGCATGGCGCAAGAGCCGGTGTTGAGTACCCGATGAAACGCCGCACCGTTCTTGCTCTGGAACAGGCTCTGAGCCTGCCGTCGGCGACGCTGCGTTTCGCGCAGCTCGGCTGGCGGGTGATCCGCATCGAGGCCACACCCACGGGCTCCGGGCTGCCGGGCGACCCCAACCGCTATATCGGCGCCAAGGTGCTGGACGACGACCGGCGCAGCTACTTCTTTGCCCCCAACGTCGGCAAGGAGTCGATCGCGCTCAACCTCAAGAGCCCCGAAGGGCAGCGCATTCTGCACCGGCTCGTGCGCGAACTCGATGTCGATATCTTCTGCTGCAACACGCTGCCGGGCCGTTATCGCGAACTGGGCATCGACTACGAAACGCTGAAAGGGGTGAAACCCGACATCATCTGGGCGGGCATCTCGGCCATGGGCCCCGACTATCCCCACGTGCCGGGCTACGATCCCGCGGTGCAGGCGATGGCCGGCTACATGGAACTGACCGGCAGCTCCGACGGGCCGCCGACGCTGACCGGTGTGCCGCTGATCGATCTCAAGGCGGGCGACGAGGTGTTCGCCGGCGTCTGTCTGGCGCTGGCCGAGCGCGCCGAGAGCGGCGAGGGGCAGGCGATCCATGTCTCCATGCTGCAGGCGGCCGCCTCGTGGCTCATCACCACGCTGCCGCTGCTGGACTTCGACTGCGACTATTCGGAGATCACCCGCTGCGGCAACGAACACCGCAAGTTCATTCCGACTAACGCCTACCCTACCGCGGACGGTTTCATCTTCGTCGCCGTGGGCAACGACGTGCAGTGGCAGCGCCTGACCGCCATCCCCAAGTTCGCAGCGGTGGGCCAGCCGGGCCGCGAGACCAACGACGGCCGTCACCAGGTGCGCGCCGCCATACACCGTGATATGGCGAGTGTCACGGCGCGCTACACCACCGCCGAGCTGACCGTCGATTTCGCCGCCGCCAAGATCGCCCATGCCCCCATCCATACCATTCCGCAGGTGGCCGCACTCGAAGCCCTGCGCGATCGCCTGACCCGGGCCCGGATGCCCGATGGCCGCACGATCCGCATGCAGCCCCCGGCCGTGGATCGACCGGGATTGCAGAGCGAGCTGCCGTTGCCGCCCAGGTACGGCGAGCATACGCGCGGGGTGTTGGCCGAGGCGGGTTATCAGGAGGAAGAGGTCGATGGGTTCATCGCTGGCGGGGCGATTGCGTGACGGAAACATGCGCAATAGTTCCCCTCCCGCAGGGGCAGGTCCTCGAGCGGATCGGCAGGCAGTGATCGCAGCAGATCCCCTCTCCCGCCTGGAGAGGGGGACCGCTTGTCCCGACTGATGCGTTGGAAGGCGGCTGATAATGCTTGTTCGTGTGCTTAACGCCCCCCTCTGGCTCTCCGGCTTTCGCCCGTTCTATCTCGGCGCGGCGGTCTACGGCCCCCTGGTGCTGTTGGTCTGGCCCCTGGAGTGGGTGAGCCCCGATGTCGTGTCGCCCCATGCCCTCTGGCATGGCCACGAGATGGTGTTTGGGTTCGCTGCCGCGATCATCGCCGGGTTTGTCCTGACCGCGCTGCCGGGGTGGGCGGGTACCGCGGAGATCGGTGGTGGGCGCCTGGTGCTGTTGGCCGGCGTGTGGCTGGCGGGGCGCGTTGCATTCTGGCACCAGGGGAGCCTGCCGCCCGGTGTGGCGGGCGGTATGGATGCGCTGTTCTATCTGCTGCTGACGCTGATTGTTGCGCCCGGTCTATGGCGTGTGCCGCAACGGCTCTATCTTCTGCTGCTGCCCCTGTTGATCGGTTTCTTCGTCGCCGACCTTCGCTATTGGCAGGCCATCTCCGCCGGCGATTTCGCAGCCGCCGGGCGGGCGCTGCAGCTGGCGGTCTACACGATGATGGCGCTCTTCACCTTCGTCGCCGGTTTTCTCACACCGATCTTTACCGAGAATACGCTGCGTGAGCGCGGATGGGCGGGACGCATCCCCTTTTCCGTGCCGCTGGAGACTGCGGCGGTGCTGGTCACCGTGGCCTACGGCGCGGTTCTCGTTGCCGATCTGGCACCTGTGATCACCGGCGCGGTGGCCCTGGCTGCGGCGCTGGTTCACGGGATGCGCATGGCGCGCTGGCGGAGCTGGTCGGTGCGCCGGGTGCCGGTGGTGTTCGTGATGCATGTGGGTTATCTCGGGCTGATTGCCGCCTTTGTGGCGCGTGCGCTGGGGGATCTCACCCCCGTGCTCAGCGGGAACGCCGCGCTGCACCTCTTTACGGTGGGTGCATTCGGCGTCATGAAGATGGGGCTGATGACCCGCGTCGTGCTGAAACACACGGGTCGCCGCGTCGAGCCCGCCCCGGTGGTGGTATTGGCGTTCTGGCTGATGGCGGGGGCGGCGTTGCTGCGTTTCGCCGGCGGAGTCGCGGCGACTTCCACCCTGATCATCGACGCGTCGGTGCTGCTGTGGATTGCAGCCCTGATGATCTATCTCATCGCCTATGGCGGTCATCTGCTGCGGCCCAGCCTGCCGCGCAGTTGATGCCGGCTCTCGCGGCGCTCCAAATCCGATTCGGTTGTTTCTGGTCTAACCTTAATGCAGGGCTTTGCGTATCGTGCGACGGCTGCAGGGTCGCTCGTGGTCAGCCTGCAGAGAAGGAGGTGTACACATGTTAGCCGCCAGAACCTACAAAAAAATCGATTCCCACCGTCTCCCCGCCGACACGCCGATCCTGCGTTACCAGGAGGTGCGACCCGACACGGTCGCCATGAACGCCCCGGCGACCGACGTGATGACCGACCTCAGTCAGGTGCCGGTGATCTCCATCGAAGCGGAGGCGGGGATCGACGAGGCGCTCAAGCTGATGATCCATGCCCGCGTGCGCATGCTGGTGGTGTTCAACAGCGAGGGCGATCTGGTGGGACTGATCACCTCGCGCGACATCGTGGGCGAGAAACCGGTCGACTTCGTCTCGCGGCATCGCATCGCCCGCGATCAGGTGCGGGTTGCCGACATCATGACCCCGCGCGGTCAGGTCGATGTGCTGCACATGGCCGAAGTGACGCGTGCGCGGGTCGGCGACATCATCGAAACGCTGCGCGAACAGGGTCGGCAGCATGCGCTGGCGATCGAGAAGACACCCACCGGCGAGTGGGCGCTGCGTGGAATCTTCTCGACGACGCACATCGGACGTCGTCTGGGAATCAGTGTCGAAGCCTCGGGCGCCGTGCAGAGTTTCGCCGAGCTGGAGGCGGTATTGGCGGGATAAGAACCGGGCGCCACGCATGGATACAGGGGAGGGGATACTTTTTCCGTCACGCCGCGATCGCTGGCTCACGCTGTTGATCTGGCTGGGCAGCAGCGGTTGCGTGTTCGGTGCGATTGCCGCCTTCGGGAGCGGTGAAGGTCTCCTGTTCACGATGCTGTTCCCCGTCATCATGATCGTCAGTGCGGTGTTCATGCTGTGGGTGCTGTACGGCACCGGCTATCGGGTGAGTGAGCAGGGACTGAACATCCGCAGCGGCCCGTTTCGCATGAACCTTGCCATCGAACGGATCGTATCCGTGACGCCGAGCCGCAATCCGCTCTCCAGTCCGGCCTGTTCGCTGGATCGGCTGATGATCGAGTATGCCGGCGGCGCACGGCGCATCATGGTTTCACCGCAGGACAAGCCCCGGTTCCTGGAGACCTTGCGAGAGCGGAATTCGCGGTTGCGCTACACGGATGGCGGGTGTGGTCTGCAAGACAGCGGCGGTGAATGAACAGGACAGCGTCGCGGTGTCGCGAAATCGTGGGTGTCGTGAAACGCGGCTACGGCGTCGCCTCGGGTATCGCGGGTGATACACGCTTTCCCCGCGGGACACTGCAGCTGCAGATACCGCACTTCAAAACGCTGGGGCTCGATCTGAGCGATTGCCATCCCGGCACTATTAATCTCGATATCTCGCCGCTGGTCTACACGGTCGGTGTACCCGACTACCGCTTTGCGCAAATGCGCTGGTCGAGCGACGTCCCCGCCGAAACCTTTTCGTTCTGCACCTGTCGGGTATATCACCGGGGTACCGCGGTCCCCGGCTGGATCTACTACCCCGATCCCGAGACCAAGCCCGAGCACTTTCACGACGCCTCGACACTGGAGATCCTGGCGCCATGGCTGGAGGGTGTCGGGGTTGGCGACGCTTTGACGATCGAAGTGGACGCGGGGAAGGTGGTGGTCGGGTGATGCGGTTTTGCGCAGAGCCGCGAAGAACGCCCAGGTCGATCGCCTCTAAAACACGTTTCGATGCAGAGCTGCGCAACAGGGTTGTTCGACTCAGGATTGAATTGCAGTAGCCGTTGCTGCAGCTGACAGCCAGCGCCGGATACATCCAAGCCTCGAATGACAGAGATCGTCAGGTGCAGACCACCATCTCCAAGATCGATAATCACGCCGTCAGAGTCCAAGATCTCCGTCAAGGCTGCTCCAACTCGCGGCCCGAAATCAGATGCATAGCATGTCGGGCGAAAAAACGACACTTATGGCGTCGGTCGGGCAATCCTGACGGCAGGATCCGCAGTGCCAGCACTCCTCCGGTTTCGGCAGGTAGGGGGAGCGTTTTTCCAGATGGACGCCATAGGGCAGACGCTGGGGGGTGATCTTGACGATTCCCCCCGAGCCGTCAGGACTCTCTACATTTTGCGGTTTATGCATGTAGATGACGTCACCGGGACAGACCACGTCGCAAGTGCCGCATCCGTCGCATTTATTGAGATCGAAAGTCACGGGCATGGTTCTTCTCCGTCCGGCTAAGCGGAATAGGTGATGCGTTCGAAATCGCATTCGACACTCGCGCCGGCCTGCTTGACCACCACCAGGCCGCACCAGTTCTTATCGTCGGTTTCCGGATAATCGAGACGGTAGTGATAGGGTTTATTGCGGCTTTCGGTCCTAAACAGGGCGCTATGAGCCATGATCTTGCCGACCGCCAACAAGTTTCGGGTTTCGTTGACCCGCATCAGGTCGTGCAGATCATCCACTTTGACGCTGTCGAAGTGGGTCTCGAGCTTCCCCAGTTTTTCGAGACCGGTTTTGAGACCAACCTCCGTTCGGGCCGGGCCGACGTGTTCGCTCATGATCTTGCGCACGGTATCTTCGATCTGGCGGTAGGGCACGCCGCTTTTCCGATGCAGCGGTGCAACAAACCGGTCGGCGGTCTCCCGAACCAGGACAGCGTCTGGTGAATCCCCCAGGCGGGTGCGCAGAGCGTGGGCCGCCGCCGATTTCCCCGCCTTGTAGCCGCCGGTGACCGCGCCGTGAACACAGCGGTTGTGATCAGCGGAATCGCCGCAGGCGTAGAGCCCGGGAACCGTAGTTGCACCCTCGCCGTCGATCTTGATACCGCTTCCGGTGACCTCGGTGGGGCCGGCCTGCATGCCTTCGGATACCATGATCTCAATCGGCTTGGTCGCAATGTCTTCGCCGCGCTGATCGAAATATTCGGGTAACGTGTCCTTGTCGTAACTCAGGGTCGCCTGCAGGTGCCGCATTTCGTCACTGGGCAGGTGGGTGCAGTCCACGTAGACGGGCCCGCGGCCGTTTCGCAACTCATTGAGGGTATTGAAAACCACAGCGTATCGGGGTGCCCTGTTTCCCTGAGGGTGGCTTTTCTCCATGTAATAGTCGCCCATGCTGTTCATGAATCGTCCCCCCATACCCACCAGGGCGTTGAAGCCCGGGGCAGCGAAACCCTTGGGGAGGATGGTCATACGCATATACTCCATATTGGTAAGGGCCGCCCCAGCCTTAAAGGCCATCATCTGACCGTCGCCCGTATTGTAGGGGCAGAGCCAGGTGTTGAACGGGTTGAGCCGTGGATTCTCATAGAGGCGGTTGGTGTTGCCGGTGGCAACGATTGTCGATTTCGCCTTGAAGACGAAAAAATCGCCGGTACGAACCTGATAGCCTATGGCGCCGACCACCTGGCCGTCCCGGGTCAGCAGGTCGACGGTCATGATCCGCCCGAAAACCTTGCAGCCCGCCTCGCGCACCGCCTTTCCCAGCTTGGGTTTGAGGCGCTTACCGTTGAAATTGATCCACATGGGGCCCGGTTGGCCCATCGACTGGGTGCGATAGAAGGTACCGTCCGGCTGGGTCATCGGGTTGCCGATCCTGGCCATGCGCTCGATTGCCGCCGGCAGTTCGGCGCAATAGAGGGATTGGATATGTCCCAGGTGATTGGTACCGCGGCCGATCTTCTCCACGTAGCTGAGGAAAGCGTCCTCAGTATCCCAGGCGGGACCTGTGTTGAGGTAGGCCAGGAAGTGGTCGACCCCGCCGCCGATGTCGCCCGAGCGGTCGATATTCGACTTGTCGAGGACGATGACCGACGCACCACTGTCCGCGGCGCCGAGCGCCGCGTTGGTTCCGGCCAGCCCACCGCCAATGATCAAGACGTCTGTTGCAAACTCTCTGATCTTCATGGCAGCACTCCTACAAACTGAAAATGCGTTTGGCGTTTTCTCCCCGTACTTTTTTACGCTCGGCGGCGGGGAGAGAATCGACTCGCCCCAGACAGCCGCTCATGTCTCCGATGTTATGCGGGTAGTCGGACCCGAAGAGCACGTTGTCGCCGCCGCCCACGTCGACGCAAAGGTCCAGGGCGCCCTGGGTGAATACCACGGAGTCGTAGTAGATTTGCGACAGGTAGGTGCTGGGCGGCCGAGAGATCTTTTCCCGGCAGGGCGGCATGTTCCGGTAGCACATGTCCAGGCGCCCCGCCTGGTAGGGCAAAAATCCGCCGCCGTGCCCGGCGATGATTTTGAGGCTGGGATAGCGGTCGAGGAATCCGTCGAAAATCATCCGTGAGACGGCCAGAGTGGTGTCGAACATGAAGCCCGTGGAGGCGATGAGGTTGTAGTCGAACACATCCATCTCCGCGGTGCCCGGCGGGGCGGTCGGATGAACCAGCACCGGCAACCCGCGCCGGTCGATCTCCTCCCACAGCGGCGCGAATTTTTCATCGGTCAGCGAGATGCCGTCGATATTGGCCGAGACGAAGACACCGAGCGCGCCGTGGTCACAGGCGTGGGCCAGTTCGCCCAGCGCGGTCTGTGGATATTGCCACGGGAGGGTGGCGAAATAGCGGATTCGGTCGGGCCAGGCGCGTTGCTGCGCGGCCATGTCGTCGTTCATCATCCGGGCGGTGTGGCGGCTGGTCTCCTCACCGCCCCAATAGACGCTGGGGCAGGTCAGCGAGACAATGGCAATATCGACACCGGCCTTGTCCATGTTCTCGATGCGCTTGGCGTAATCGAACATATTGTCCATCAGGGTCATGAAGGGTGCGCCGTCCAGGTGTACGACCTGTTGGCCGCCGCGTTCCTCGACCGTATAGCGCTCCCCCTCTTTAGCGAGGCGCTTCACCCATTCGTTGTTGAGCATATGTGTGTGGACGTCGATAACTGTCATTGTCTTACTCCGAGTTTAAATCGGTTGAGGCCGGTTTTTAGGTTGATCAGCAGGAACACGATTGCCGTGGGGACGAGCACCAGAAACGATTCCGGCCCCGACCAGAGGGTGGAGGTTCCGACGATCATCGCCGCGATGAGGAAAGCCCACGATCTCTGCCAGTCGGTTCTATCGCCGTTCTTCCGGCCCGCCATGCACCGGGCGAGCAGATAGCCGGCAAAACTGACGGTGACGGTCGCAAGGCCGATGGCAAGCCAGGAGCCCTGGGCAACGAGTGCCGGATTCAAGGCGAAAAGAAACGGTAGGATGAAGGCCGACGACCCCAGACGGAGACCTGCGAGGCCGGTCTTCCATAGTCCCGCCCCGGCCAGGCTGGCGGCGGCGTAGGAGGCGATGGCGACCGGTGGGGTCAGCATGGACAGCAGACCGAAATAGAAAATAAACAGATGGGCCGGCAGTTCCGGAACGCCCATACCGACGATGGCTGGTGCCAGGATGATCGACAACAGGATGTAGACCGCCGCCGTGGGCATGCCCATGCCCAGAAAGATGGCGATCACCGCCGTCAGAGCCAGCATCACCAGCAGTCCGGCGCTCTCGCCCACGTGGGACAGGACGTTGGTCAGCAGAAATCCGAGGCCCGAAATATTCAGGGCGCCGATGACAATTCCGGCCGCCGCGCAGATGAGGATTAGGGTCACCAGGGTACCGCCGGATTGGTGGAAGAAAGAGCGGATCATCTCCCGGTCCGGTAGGCGCCGCATGACCAGAAAGCCCGCCACCGCGGTTGTCGCCGCACAGATCAGGGCGGTTTTCCCGGGCGTGTAGCCGAGCCAGAACAGGAAGTAGATCAAAAGGGCAAGAGGGGTCAGATAGAGCCATCCGTGTCGGAAGGTTTGCCCAAGCTTGGGGAGTTGATCGCGCGGCAGACCGTGGAGGCCGTGCCGGGCGGCGATCAGATCGACCTGCATGAACAGGATGAAGTAGTAGATAATCGCAGGAATGAGGGCGGCGGCCACCACGTCGCTGTAGGGGATCTGGAGAAATTCGGCGATCAGGAAAGCGGTGGCGCCCATCACTGGGGGCGCGAGTTGTCCGCCGTTCGACGCCACCGCTTCAATGGCTGCGGCGACGTGAGGGGGGAAACCCGATCGCTTCATCAGCGGAATCGTCACCACGCCGGTGCTCATGACGTTGGCGACCGTCGAGCCGCTGATCGAGCCGAAGATGCTGGAGGCGACGACGGCGACCTTGGCCGGTCCACCGCGTCGATGCCCCATGGCGCCCATGGCCAGGTCGGTGAAATACTTGCTGGATCCCACCGCACCCATCACCGCCCCCAGTACGATGAAACCGAGCACCACTGTCACACACACTCCGAGGACCAGCCCGGGGACACCGTTGGTGTCACTGTAGAGATATAGAACGAGGCGGGCTGGCGAGGTGTAGGGGGCTTCAAAGGCGCCGGGGAGGTGGTGGCCCAAAAAGGCGTAAAGCCCGATGACCGACACCAGGGCGGTGATCGGCGTGCCGCAGTTTTTCCGCAATGCCTCCAGCAGGAGCACCAGTCCGATCAGGCCCGGGAGCCATTTTTCGGGCCCCCGATTGGCGATGTCGATCAGCCAGTCGCCGTGGTTATATCCCGCCCAGAACCAACAGGCCAGGGCCAGGATGCCGATTGTCAGTTCGAGGGCGCCCGCCCGTTTGCCGTACGGGTTGCGCAGAAAGCCGGCGGCTATGGCCATCCCAACCATTACCGACAAGTAGGAGGCGTCGAGGACGGGCAGCCTTAGCAGGAGGGGAAGATCGACTAACCACAGGATACCCAGGAAGGGGATCGCCGCCAGTAGGAACTGATAGGACGCAGTGGCCAAGCGGTATGACATGAGTAATCTCTCGCTGGTTTTAGCAAAATCGGGTGAGGGGGAACGCTTCCGCTTTCGCGCCGCGTTCCCACCCCACCAACCATATTCGGGAGAAGACCCGTCAGTTCATCAACTCTTTTTCCCGCTTGTCATTGGCCTCGGTCCAAATGCCGATTTCCTTGAAGTACTTAATCGCCCCGGGGTGGTAGGGGACCGTATTGCTGGCCTTGGCCAAGCCGTCGGCCGTGTTGCGCCCCAGAACCTTGTACTTTGTCTTCAAATCGTCCCAGTTTTCGTGCAGCAGCTTGATCACCTGATAGGCGTCGTCGTCCGACGCGTCCTTGCCGATCAGAAGGAAGATATCGAAGCCTGTAACCGAGATCTCATTGTTCACACCCACATTGTTCTTGCTCGGCTTGCTGTTGGTGATGTACAGGCCCGGTAACTGGGCGTTGGTGAATTCGGTCGTCGCGTTGGAGCCGGTGACATCGAGCATGACCAGGCCGCCCGGAATGGTCGCATGGAACTTGCGCGCCAAGGGAATCGCCAGCGCTGTTGCCGACGCGTCGATAGAGCCTTCGCTTACCCCCTCGTAGCCGCCCGGAAGACCGGACACGGCGATCGGATCGATGTCTCTCTCCGGATCGATTCCGCCGGCCCTGAGCATGGCCTCATTCGCCGCCTTGAGCGCGGCGTTGGCCTTGAAGTCCGTCACTACCCGTTTGCCCTTCAGGTCGGCGATGGTCTTCATGCCCGATTCCGCCCGGGCAAAATAGGCGTAGGGCAGCGGCCAGGTCATGGCCAGGGCGCGCAGGCCCTTGAGGCCGGGCGTGTTGGCGTAGGCGCCGGATCCTGAGAAGGCCATGCCGCTGTCAAGCGAGGAACTGATCCCCATGGTGACCTCGCCGGATTGCACCAGCGGCAGGTAGACCGACGAGCCGGCATAGGGCTGTGCGGTTGCCTTGATGCCCAATTTATCGGACAGCAGCTTGGAAAAGCCGCCGCCAACGACGTAATAGAGGGTGCCCTGTGGATTGGTCCCAATGGTGACACGCCCGAGTTGGGCCGATGCCTCAGTCGCGGTAACCGTGATCCCCAATACCATTAATACGACCAGGGCCGTTCTGTTGAACTTGCTCATCTCTCATGACTCCTCAATTTGGTGGGTTGGTATTTCGCGGTTCTTAATGTCCGCTTGAAAATAGTCCGGCCTGCCCGGGCAGGCCTATACGGCTTTGCGTACTGTTTCCCTTTCATTTCCGGGATTCATGATGCGGCGGACTTGCGCCGCCTGTTCCTTAAGCGCTTTCAGGACGACGGTGCGGTGGTCGCCCTCCAGGCGGTCCTTCATGACCGCCAGACTCAGTCCGCCAGCCACTTGGTTGCCGACCATAAGTGGGACGCCGAAACCCCGAATGCCGGGAATAAGAGTGCCTTCGGTCTCCGCGTACCCTTGCCGGCGGGCGGTGTCGACAGCGTCGAGGTAGTACCGGCGGCCCGCCTGAGCGAAAACGTCATTTCTTGAGATGTTTTCATCGATAATATAAGCGGCGGTTCGTTCGTCGAGAGCGGAGAGAATAGCGATCGTTCCGGCCATCCTGCCCAGCGGGACCCGGTTGCCCACGTGGGTGGCCAGGTATTGAATCGGATGGCTGCCCGCCTGGCGTTCCATGCACACCCCGTCCAATCCCGCGTGCTGAAACAGGTAGGCCGTGTCTCCGGTCTTTTCCGCGAGTGCCGCGACCGCCGAGCGGGCCACGGAGAGAAAGCGGTTTTTGCCCGCGGCGGTTGCCGAGAGGGCGAGCAACGACAACCCGATCCGGTAGCGGCGGCTCTTCTCATCGTGTTCCACCCAACCCTCGTACACCCAAGCCCGCAGAAAGCGGTGGACCGTGCCGCGGTGAAGGCCGGTCGCCTCAGCGATTTCCGCCCCCCGCGTCCAGCCGTCCTCGTCCTGTGCCTCTGTGATCGCGCGGAGGACCTTCGTGGCCCTGGCGACGCTCTGCATTCGGCTTATTTCTGTCATGTCGATGCGTTCGAGTTTCTGCTTTTACCCGATTAATCGTATCTATATGTCATGCTATGCGCAACATTAAAAGGAGAAAATACCTTGGTATGCAGAGATTACAGATCACGTACAGATATTTGTCACGATATACGCAACAATTTGGCAGTGGACCGTCCCGTTCTGTCAGATGGAAATACCGGTTGAGCAGGAAACAGTCGGAATCGACGCGATCCGCGAATCGGCATCACGGAACAAACCGATATCCGATGGCGAAAGCGGTACAGCGGCATGAGGCTCGATCAGCTGAAGGGACTGAAACGCCTGCGAAAGAAGTTCGAAAAGCTGTGCCGCTATATCAGTCGCCCGCCATTTCGGGAGGCGTCTGTCGCTCACACCAAACGGCAATGTTCGTTACCGGCTGAAAATTGTTTACTGCGGGGGCACGATGCGCATCATCTTCAAGCCACTCCACCAGCGGGCAGGCGGACGGTATCGCATGTGAAATAAAATCAGAACTGGATCCAAGCGGTTTTCAGGTTGGTGAATTTGTCAAGCGCATGAAGCGATCTGTCGTGGCCATTGCCAGATTGTTTCACTCCACCAAGCGGCGACGTGATATCGACCTGGGCGTAGCGGTTGACCTGCACCATGCCGGTTTTGACCGCTCGGATCATCCGGAGTGTGCGGGCCAGGTCCGCAGTCCAGACAGCGCCCGCCAAACCATAACTAGTGCAGTTGGCCAGTTTCACTGCTTCCGCTTCATCGTCAAAAACCATCACCGCCAGAACGGGCCCGAAAACTTCTTCCTGGACGAGGCGGTGATGCGGCGCGACTTGAGCCACGATGGTCGGTTCCATGTAGAAGCCGCCAGTATCCGCCAGGATGCGCTTGCCGCCCAGCAATAGGGTTCCGCCTTCGGCTTGCGCTGTGTCGACGAAGCTTAGATTCTGGGTGAGCTGGCGAGCGCTGTTGATGGCGCCAATGTTGGAGTTGAGATCGAGTGGATCCCCCACTATCAAGCTCTGTGTAACCTGGGCGAGCCGGTCTAAAAACTCGTCATAGATACAGCGTTCCAGCAGAAGTCTGGAACCCGCGACGCAAACCTGGCCGGCATTTTTAAAAATCGCTGCGGCGGCAGCCCGAGCTGCGGTATCAAGGTCGGGCGTGTCGGCGAAGACGATATTCGCGGATTTTCCTCCAAGTTCCAGATAGACACGCTTCAGGTTCGATTTCGCAGCATTTTCCAGGAGCCTGCGGCCGACTCCGCCAGAGCCGGTAAAGGTGATGACATCGATTTCCATGGAGCGGGCCATGGCTTCGCCGACCACCGAACCAGCCCCTGTCACCACATTCAAAACGCCGGCGGGGATACCGGCTTCCAGCGCCAGTTCCCCAATCCGCAGGAGAGTGAGCGACGCCGTTTCCGCGGGCTTCAAGATCACGGTATTACCCGTCGCAAGAGCCGGTCCCAGCTTCCAGGCGCCAATCATGAGCGGGAAGTTCCAGGGTACGATGGCCCCCACCACCCCCACAGGCTCATGGTGAATAAGACCCAGGATACCGTCCGGGGTAGGAGCGATTTCGCCATAGATCTTGTCGATTGCCTCGGCATAGTAGCGGATCGTCGTCACCGCCGACCCGGCCTCGGCGTCGATCGCCGTAGCGATCTCAGTGCCGTTTTCGCGCACGCCCATGACGGTGAGCGACAATGCCTCGGCCTCTATCAGATCCGCCCAGCGATGCATGATCTTCTTACGCTCCTGCGGCGCCATCCGCGACCAGCGTCCATCTTCGAACGCAACGCGCGCAGCAGCGATGGCCCGCTCGGCATCTTCGGCAGCGCCATCGGGAATGGTGGTCAGGACCGTACCGTCGATCGGCGAGATAACCTCGCGTGTCCGCCCCGATAGGGCCTGGCAGATTTCGCCGTCGATGATCATGGCCCTGGGCGGCAGGTTTGCAGCGCGCAAGCGATTGATTTCGTCTTGTTTCAACATGGATTAGTTGTCCGGGTTGCGGCGAATCAGTTTGCCGGGGTTCATAATGCCTTGTGGGTCGAAGAGGGCGCGCAGTTTCTGCATCATCTGGTATTCGACCGCCGACTTTTGCCGGCGCATGCGGTCCATATAGACAGACCCCACACCATGTTCCGCGACGATCGACCCGCCAAAGGACCAGATGAGTGCATCGATTTCCTGCGTATAAATGGCGTTCAATCGATCCATCTCCGGCCCCGCTTCGCCTTTGGGGAAAATGCTGTAATGGATATTGCCGTCGCCTACATGGCCAACCGCATAGGTGATGGCCTCTTTCTGATGTTTCGCGGCGATGGCTTCGGCGGCCCGCAGGAAATCCACAATCCTGGAAACGGGTACCGATACATCCCATTTGACCTGATGCCCCTTAAAATACTGCATCGGAATCATCTGTTCGCGGATTTCCCAGATATTGCGCTCCTGGGCAACGGATTGCGCCATTACCGCATCTTCCAGCATTCCGCCTTTGAAACCCTGTTCGTATATCGCGGTTAGGGTTTCCTCGACCGGAGACGCGCCGGCAAGCCGGATCAGCACATACCAGTCGGCCTTGGTATCCAGCGGGCGATGCAGGTCCGGATAGCGTTCTAAGGCCTTTTCCATACCGATCCCGTTCAACAGCTCGACAGCCACCAGCTTGCCGCCGGCAAGGGATTGGGCGAGGTTCAGATAATCGGTAAGACGGCTTATATCGGCCAATACCGCCATCATCGATTGGGTGAACGGCTGCAGGGGATGGAGCTTGAAGACGAGCTTGGTGATGATGCCCAGCGTTCCCTCCGCACCGATGAAAAGCTGCTTCAGGTCATAGCCGGAATTATCCTTGCGTAAGCTGCGCATGCCGTCCCAGACCTGGCCATCAGGCAGGACGACCTCCATGCCCAAAACCTGTTCGCGTGTAGTACCGTAGCGGAACACGTTCAGACCCCCACCATTGGTGGCGACGGCGCCGCCGATCTGCGCCGTTCCCCGCGCGCCCCAATCAGGAGCAAACAAACGGTCTTGCTCCGCTGCGGCCTCCTGCAAGGCCTGGATAGTACAGCCTGATTCCGCGGTGATCGTGGAGCAGGCCGGATCCACTTCCAAGATATGGTTCATACGAGACAGGTTGAGGATAACGCTGTCGCGCCCTGACTCGGGCACGGTCATTTGGCAGAGATTGGTGTTTCCGCCCTGCGGGATGATCGCGAGATCGTGCTCGGCGCAGATCCTGACGGCGTCAGAGACTTCCTGGGTCGATGCGGGCCGTAAGACGGCAAGGCACGGGGCGGTTCTTCCGGCGATGTCGGTTGTATAACCGGCGGCCTCCGAGCCTGGGATAAGCCCTTTGGGGCCAAGCAAGGATCGCAGCGTTTCGAGGGGAGCGTTCATGGTCGGGCTGCTTCAGCTTCGCATTGGGTTGGCAACAAACGGTCCCGAAGCCTGGCAAAATCACTCAACACCGTCTGGATCATCTTGTTTTTCAGGTCTTGCACCAGGATCCCGGTGACGTGGTTCCTCCCCGGACTCGCCACGCGCCACATCGAGCCGGGTGTGTATCAGGGCGGTGAGCCGAGCCCCAACCTGGCCTGCCGTTCGCGGCAGCTGACCACCGGTGCGTCCACTATGCGGCCGAGCGTCTCCACGCCTGCGTTTTTCACCTGCTCGAGGATGTCGGCCTGGATATCCGCCGTAAGCGACGGGTGGAGCTGAAACCAGCTTGCCTTCCCCGGCGATCGCGGCAATCGCCTTGGGCGTTTCGCACACGGCCATACTCAGGCGGTAAGGGAAGTTTCTCCGGGCGGCCGCAGTAGTAATGGACTTCTCAGACCCGGGCCATATCAACCCCGATATGCCGACCGGCACCGAGCCGAACGGGACATCGAATCTTCGCCCAAAGAGGTTTGGGTCGGTATCAGACTCCAACGTCCCAGCAAGCACCAATGGCGAAAACCGAATCGGGTGGGTCGCGTCCTGGTTTCGAGTGATGAGCATATCAGGTCCGGTGCCGCCGCCGAGACATTTCCCGGCGAAATCTGAAATGCACGACCTTGCCCTTACGGCAAGTTCTAGAGATTGCAATGAACATTGCGGAATCACTCATTGCGCTCACATGCCTCTCACTTTGGGCATGAGGAGGTAATGCCAGGGCGAGGGGAAGTCACTCACCGGAACCTCGATAAGGTTCGGGCCGGGATTGTCGATTGCCCTCGTCAGCTCCGCATGCAACTCATCCGAGGTGGTTGCACGGGCAGCCGTTACCCCACAGCTCCTGGCCAACATGACGAAGTCGGGGCTGGTCAGATCTGACGCGATATAGCGCGAGTCGTATTTATCCCGCTGGATGCCTTTCACGTTGCCGAACGCGTTGTCCTTCATGACAATTACGTTGAGCGGGATGTTGTGATGTGTGGCCGTGGCGAGTTCCGTGATTGTGAACATCGCACCTCCGTCGCCCGCGATGGAAACAACCGGTACATCCGGCCTCGCGTGGGCGGCACCAAGTGCAGCGGCGATGCCCCAGCCAAGCGTACCCTGATAGCCGGTCGACAGGTAGGTGCGTGGCCGATAGCTTGGGAAAGCGAAGCGCGAGACGTAGCCGATCTGGGTGAGCTCGTCGACAAAGATTCCGTCCTCGGGGAGTGCGTCGCGAATAGCCTTCAACCAACCGAGCTGCGGCGCAAACTCCTCAGCGATGACAGCAGCGAAACGGGCCTTTTCCTTGGCGATTTTTGCTTTCCAGCCGGAGCGGTCCGGCTGTGCCCCAAGTGCCGCGTTCAGCGCTGGCAGGGCGGTGGCAAGATCGGCATGGATCCCGAGCGTCGGCGGCGTGATCTTAGTCAGCGTGGTTTCATCCACATCGATGTGCAGGATTTTAAGATCGTCATCGACGCCCCAGTCAAGCTTCTGCGTGGTCAGTCGCGAGCCAAGACCGATAACGAGATCGCATTCGGGCCACAGGGTGTGTCCAATCGGCATGGTGATCGCCAGATCGTCGCGTGAATCCATGACGCCGCGCCCGGTCCGGTAGGCCATGACGCCGGCTCCGATTGCCTCAGCCAGTCTGCGTACCTCTGCGCTGTGGGCTTGCGAGCCGGATCCAACGGCGATCAGGGGGCGTTTGGCTGACGAAATTAGCGCGGCGGCTTGGGTAATCTTTGTGGGATTTGCCTCCGCGGGGGACGGGCGAATGACTGTCAATTTACCCGGGTCATAACTCGTCTCCTTCAGCCACACATCGACCGGGACCTCGAGGCCGACCGGGCGCGGCCGGCCCGATAAAAGCTCGCTCCACGCCGTGTCGAATTTCTGAACCGCATCCGCGCCGCTCACCACACGATCGGAATGTTTTGTCAATGATTTGAGGGTCTCAAGCTGGCCCTCGATTTCATGCAACAGGCCCAGCCCCTTGCCGATGGCACCCGAAGGGATTTGCCCGATCACGCCAAAAACCGGTGCGTTCAGCGCATAGGCCGTGCACAGGGCTGCACAGCCATTCAAGAAGCCGGGCCCGGGCACGATGGAAAAGGCTTGCGGCCTACCCGTCGCCAGTGCCGCGCCCAAGGCCATGTAGGCCGCACCCTGTTCGTGGCGGGTATTGACGGGTCGCAATTCGTTCTGGCGATCAAACAGAGCGTTGAAAAAATGATCGTTTTGCACGCCCGGCACGCAATAGAGGTTCTCGATCCCGTTGGCAATCAGCGACTCGACGGTCAGTTGGGCTATGGTTTGAGGCACAGAGCTTCTCCTATGAGCCTGGTGACGGTATCAGTCATGGTTTTTGTCCGGTTGATCAATTTACGTCTCTTCCTCTTAAGCTGAAGTTCCCTTGTGCCAAAGTTAAGTATCGTTGGCGCCCTCACAGCGGAAAATCAAGAAATCAACGCAGCCTGTTCTTGATTCCTGCCCGCCGAGTAGCGGCATGTAGTCCATGTTGGCCACCAGAATATACTTGCTTAGCCAATCCTCCAGGTAGTTGTTAATCAGTTTCGCCACTTGTGGCGCCTAAATCCGGGATCAATGGGGTCGGGATCGCCGTGGCTGGAGGGTGTCGGGGTTGGCGACGCAGTGACGATCGAAGTGGACGCGGGGAAGGTGGTGGTCGGGTGATGCGGTTTTGCGCCGAGCCGCGAAGAACGCCCAGGTCGATCGCGTCTAAAACACGTTTCGATGCAGAGCTGCGCAGCAGGGTTGTTCGACTCAGGATTGAATTGCAGCAGTCGTTGCTGCAGCTGACAGCCAGCGCCGGATAAATTCAAGCCCCGCATGACGGAGATCGGTCAGAAGCAAACACGTATGAAGTTGTCATTAGGTGGCTGTTTTGCCGCGTCAGCGGAAATTCGTTCCCAATTGGGCGAGTTGATGGGTTTGGTTGGAAGCTGGCCTTCCAGAGATGGCCGTGGATCGAGACTATAGCTGGTTCTGGTCTGGACATGACTCTATGGCTTTCCTGATTGTGCGCGGTTCCCGGTGACGAAGACCACGGTACGACCAAAGTGAATGGCGTTACGAAGCCAGGCGGCTTGACCGCGACCACGGAGCAATCGATCTAATTCAGTATCACCCCCGAGTCGACCGCTCGACACAGGGTCGGCGCCCGCGGGGCGCCCGGCCAGCCCCGGCGGGGTTCCGATACGTGCCTGTCCAGTTTAGGATGTGGAGACAGAGCCGTGTTCACCGAGAGGGATTCATGATGAAAGTGTTGTTCGCAGCAGACGGTTCCGACTTCACAACATCGTCGCTTGAGTTCCTCGCCCGACTGCCGTTTCCAGAGGGAAGCGAGATGTCGGTAGTAACCGTTGTGCCGGATGTTGCGTCTGTCACAGGCGGCCACACTTCACCGGAGAGTGTCGACGTTCAGGAAGCGGTACGGATGGAAGCAGATCGGGCGCTTCAACAGACGGTCGAGCGAGCGTCCAGACTCGGCCTCCCAGTGTCGCAAACCGTGCTGATGGGCAACGCCGCCGGTGAGATCATCGAGCACGGGGTGCGGACAGAGACTGATCTCGCGGTGGTCGGTTCGCACGGACGCGGTGGGTTCAAACGGTTCCTCTTAGGGAGCGTTGCCCTCAAGGTGGTCACATACGCCCCGTTCTCGGTGCTCATCGCCCGGCCGATGGGAGCAATGGATTCCGCCGGCGACGGTCGCTCCGAGACACTTCGAGTACTCGTGGCGACCGATGGCTCGGAGCAATCGAACGCTGCCATTGAGCAGTTCGCCGAGTTGGCCGCCAGACGCTGGTGCACCATCAAGGTGGTGACTGTGATGGAACTTGTTACGGCATTCCGGATGGATATTCGTCAGCGGCTCAATGAATCGTGGAGGCAACGCAAGGCGGGCGCCAAGCAACACCTGAAAGAGACAGCGGAAGCTCTCGATTTGCTCGCCGTTGAAGTTACGACACAGGTCCTCGAGGCTCCCAGCGCGAGTGAAGCGATCCTCGGTGCGGCCGATGAGTTCGGTGCGGATCTGATTCTCGTTGGCGGAACGGGTAAGGGTCGTATCGGAAGGGTGCTGCTGGGAAGCGTTGCGGGCCGGATTGTCAGAGATGCGCGGTGCTCGGTCTGGGTCGGTCGCTGACGCCGGTTCTCAAGGGTTAATGAAATCAATGACTCTGACCCCATTGATCGTGAAACCGGAAACCTCCCGGATAATTATCGCGGCCCGGATTTCACGGTCACGACAGAAAACGGATCGCTCAATCAAGGTGACATCCAGTCCCACTCCTTGGATATCCGTGTTTGCAATAAAGACTTTGTTGATGAGAACCTGAGTTTTCTAAAAGACCATGCAGAAGGCGAAGTCAAAACATTCGCGATCATCGGTAGCGAAAACAAAGAGATTGAGCAGCAAGAGTGTTTGGGGTGAGTGTAAAAACGCCAATGGTTGGCTAGTATACTGCTATGAAATGTGCCCTTATCAAGAAAGATCGGGAAAGGTGACAGATTAATTTTTTTGAAAACAGCAAATAACGAGGAGCAATAGTGGGCGGCGGTGCGGCAAGGAGTCTTTCCAGGGGGCCACAGTACAAGCTGAATGCGGTGTGTCCGTATTACACCATGTTTCCGCTCGAATTCCCGCTGACTATCCTCAAGCAAGCATCTCAAGACACTGTTGTGTTTGATCCATTCTGCGGCAGGGGCACGACAAACTATGCTGCTCAGACTCTTGGGATCGCTTCATATGGCCACGATTCTTCTCCTATAGCGGTTGCCATCGCAAAGGCTAAACTCGCCGTCACAGACCCTACTGAAGTCCTCTCTTTAATGGGGCGCTTGCTTGAGGAAGAACATCGCAGTGCAGTGCCTCAAGGCGAGTTTTGGGAATGGGCGTTTCACCCAGAAACCTTGCAGGATCTGTGCAAACTTCGTGAGGGGCTGATGGCGCTACCGGAAACCGATGCATCGATCATGCTACGTGCCATTCTGATGGGGTGTCTGCATGGCCCACTAACGAAGGACTTAGGCAACCCCTCTTATTTTTCCAATCAAATGCCGCGCACTTTCGCCTCCAAGCCCGAATACTCGATCAGGTACTGGAAACAGCGAGGGATGAATCCGCGATTTGTCGATGTACGAATCCCGATCAGAAAGAAGGTGGGATTAGTGCTTGGTCACGCTATCGAAGGACATTCCAGCGTCAACAATATCCGATGTGTGGATAGTCGTGATTACGCTGGGTATAGAGATATCCAACAGCCCATTGATTTGGTGATTTCGTCGCCACCTTACTACGGTATGCGCACCTATGTTCAGGATCAATGGCTCCGTCATTGGTTAATTGGTGGCCCTGAAACTATTGCCTACGAAGCCACTGGGCAAGTCGATCACCTCTCCCCAAAGGGCTTTGCTGAATCGTTATCAGTCGTCTGGGACAATATTTATAATAAAGCCTCCGATGATGTTCGCATGGTTATCCGCTTTGGCGGCTTGGCGTCACGCAAAGCAGACTACGACCAGATTTTTCGTAACTCCATAGAGCAATCAGCTGGTGATTGGTATATCTACTATAGTCGCAATGCAGGAAATGCATCTAGAGGGAGAAGACAAGCCGATGTGATGGGCAGTAGAACAAAAACAACTGCCATCGAAGAAAAGGACTATTTCATTAGGTTACGTGCGCAATGATTGACCCAGAGAGCCACAAGAAACTCAGTGAAGAGATTTCAAGACGAATAATGGAGGACCGCGGCCTTCTGGACGACATTCGATATGAAGTCCGCCCGCTTCGAGACCAAGTTCGTCGTATCCAGCCGAGGACGGCCACCTCGATTTCCCTCGTTGGTACTGACGGGGGTAACAACAAGATTGAATACGACCCGTTCCTGATTCAGCTCATTCGGGTCGTTGACTCCAGTAACAACGAATACTGCCTCGAAGCCGTTTCGACCTCTTCAAAAATTCGGGAGTTGAATACCCGGCACCTTGACGGCGGTAAAGCCATTTCAGCTCTCGGTGAGCTGATGGATTTTCTGGGCGTGGATAGCCTTCACAAGCTTAGTCCAATGATCAAGCTGAACGAAGGCAAGGACATTGCTAACCCGAGTTGGGTTCAGGTGTATCGTGAGATCATCGAGTGGGCAATTCTCTTCAAGATCATCCGTACAAAAGAGTTCGGCTCTGACACATTGGTCGTCTTCGATGGCTTACTGCGGAGCAAAATATTTTCTGGCGAGTATTTCCGACGCTTACTCAGTGGTATTGAAGAGGCCATTGAGGAGCACAGGAAAAAAACTCGCCGTCGCATCTATCTTGTGGGACTCGCGAAACACAGCAAGGTGCTCTCCCGTTACAGGCTCGCCATGCAACTCGAGAGCGTCATGAACTCGCCATACCCCTGCTATGTCGAGATTCCGAGGGACATCGAGGGCAAAGCCTACGCATGGCAAGAGTACGCACGCGGCGACGACATGAACTTCGACGGCCAAGAGGTTAACAAATTCGTCGGTGGGAAGATGTTCTTCGTGAAGTTCGGGAAGAGTTCACACGACTCGGTATGGCCAGTAGACATCTTCGTTCCCCAGGTGAAAGAAGCCCACGCGACGATGGGATACCTACTGGCAGATGCGGAAAACGGTTTTCCCGTGCCTTTTTATCCGCTCTGCCTGCAAAGGGCGCACGAGAATGCGGCTCTGGTTGATTTTGACTTCGACGTACTACAAGACGAGATTTTTGATGGCATCCGTAAGCTGCTCGGAGAGAACAGCAAAGTATTGGATATTGCTCGGTTCCAGGATGCTGATCCTGCGCAACGCCGGTATTAATGGAGAAAAAAATAGTGGCGGCATTCAAACTCTTTCCCCGACATCAAATCATCGGTGTATTCAGAGGGTTCTCGGAAGGCGGCTTAGAGTTCCATGCCGACTTGGTTCTGCCATACCGGTCTGATTTTCAGAGCATCCCAATGCATGGGCAATTCCTTCTTGTGCAGCTTGAATCCGACGATGAGGCGGTCCTTGGCAGAATCACCTCGCTCTCATCAGCAGGCAAGCTTTCCAGTGGTGTTGGAGAGGAATTCAACGTCCGAGCCATGCAGGAGGAGCGCCCTGTCCCAGAGGATCTGAGAGAAAAATACTTAAAGTACAAGGTCGACATTCGCGTACTCGGGGTCCTTCGCCAAAACGAAACGGCGCTGCACTTCCTGCCCTCACACCGCCGACTTCCCCACGTGGGTAGCCCGGTAGCCTTTCTGGATGATGAAGTCCTCAGAGAGATCGTCGGACACAACCAGCAGGCAGAGCCTATCGGCCACTTTGCATTGGGCGAGTATGTCTACTGCGGTGATAGCCCCTATGCTTCGGTGGAGCCTGGGATGCAGATAAAAGAACCCGAGGTGATGGTTAAATTCCCGATCCATCATCTCGTCTCTCGTCGTTCTTTTATCTTTGCCCGAGCAGGCTTCGGAAAATCAAACCTCAACAAACTGCTGTTTTCGGAGCTTTATAGAGAGACGCCTACTGTTGAGAAACGCAAGGGTGTTCAAGTGCCTGTTGGCACACTGCTGTTCGATCCCGATGGTGAATACTTCTGGCCAGACGATAAAGGACGCCCTGGTCTGTGCGATGTTCCTCACCTGGAAGACGAACTGGTTGTCTTCACGAACCGCCACAACTCAAGTGCGTTCTATCAGTCGTTTGTTGCGGGCGGAATCCGCTTGGATATTCGACGCTTGCGCCCAGGCGATGTGATCTCAATTGCGATAAGCCCAGAGAAGCAAGATCAGCAGAACGTTGTAAAGTTACGCGGTCTCCCTATGGATGGCTGGTCCAGACTGGTCGACCTGATCTACCGCGATGGGAATCGTGCTGACGAGAATGAGATCGCCGCGATTATACATGTTCAAGAAGGGTCTGTAGAGGCAATCGCTGCCCGAAGTCACATGACCAACATTGTGCGTATGCTGCATGACCCAAGCAGCACCCTGTTAGACAAGCTTTTGGATTCACTGAGCGCTGGAAAGCTCTGCGTGATTGACGTGTCGCAAATGCGCGGGAATCAGGGGCTGATTCTCAGTGGCATCCTCCTTCGGAAAATATTCGACCACAACCAAGAACAGTTCACGGATGCCAACCCGAAAACTATTCCAACGATAGCTGTTGTGGAAGAGGCTCAAAGCGTTTTGAATGAACGCGCATCGGGTTCCGGCCCCTATATTGAATGGGTGAAGGAGGGGCGAAAATACGATCTTGGAGCGGTGCTCATTACCCAACAACCCGGAAGCATTCCTAACGAGATTTTGAGTCAGGGCGACAACTGGTTCGTGTTCCACCTGCTGTCTGCCAGTGATCTTCAAAATATTAAGAGCGCCAACGCGCACTTCAGTTCAGACATCTTGAGCGGTCTGCTGAACGAGCCAATCCCTGGTCAAGGTGTGTTCTGGAGTTCAGCCACCAAGAAGCCCTACCCGGTTGGTGTACGAGTACTCTCGTTCGAGAACAAATTCTCGATGATTGACCATGACTACAACATGCCTGCTGGGAATACTTTTGCCTCTGGAATCAAGAAAACCCATGACGTAGTACCCGATCCAGAAACAGGTGAGATTGACCCACTGAAGGTTTTTCACATGCGAGCTGTTGAGCGGCTGCAAAACGATCAGTCAATCAGAGAAAAACTCAAATCAGACGGGATGCCGTGGGGTGCCATGAATAAAATTGTTGAAGAGTGTATCCCCGAAGGAATCACACAAGATGCCAGTGACTTGGCCTATAGAGAGGTTAAACATGCCATGGATGAGGCTTTTGGCCCCCAAGGGCAGTATTGGGAGACTTTCAAAAACGAGGGGACTGGCAAGACATGGATACGTTTGATTTGAACTTTATTACTCACAAATGAAGTGGCGGAGAAGGTGACAGACTAAGGCATCTCTGATTAAGTCCCAAAGTTTGCGACAATACACGCATTATTTGGAACCGGTAGAAAACGATGAAGCAGCAAACGTTTGCCGCGGGGGAATTTGAGCAATTTCGAAAACCAACCCGGCGAGAGAAATTTCTCTCGGAGATGGATGCTGTGGTTCCATGGGATCAGCTTTGTGAGCTCATCGAACCCCACTACCCCAAAGCGGGAAACGGGCGCCCACCCATTGAACTGGAACGGATGTTGCGCATCTACTTCCTCCAACACTGGTTCAACCTGTCGGATCCAGGCGCCGAGGAAGCGTTGTATGAATCTCGCTCCATGTGTCTTTTCGCCGGCATTGACCTTGGGCGTGAGCCGGTTCCCGACGAGACGACGATTCTCAATTTTCGTCATCTGCTGGA